>NZ_VWWH01000100.1:0-24016 GCF_011753045.1 Burkholderia sp. Ap-955 | reverse complement strand
GCATCGGCCGCTCGGGCGGTGCCGGGCGCGCGAGCAGGTCGCGCGCGGCGAGCCGCAGGTTGCCGACGACCGCATCGCCCGACGGCGTCCACGCGGCGATGCCCGGATCATCGACGAGCTGCACGAGCGTCGCGCCCGGCGGCACGTGCGGGCCGAAGCCCTCGATGTGATAGGTGAACGCGGGCGCGCCGAACGCGAACACGAGGTCGTGCCCGTCGAGCCGCGCGACGATCTTCTCGCGGATCGCGGGCAGGAAGCCGGCGAACAGCGGATGGTCCTCGGGGAAACTGCAGCGCCCCGACATCGGTGCGACGTACACGCGCGCACGATGCCGCTCGGCGAGCCGCACGACGTCGTCCCACGCACCGGCGCGATCGACGGCCGCCCCGACCACGAACGCAGGACGCCGCGCGGCGTCGAGCGTGTCGCCAAGCCGCGCGAGTGCGTCCGGGTCGGGCCGCACGACGCTGCTGACGTCGCGGCGCGGCAGCCGCTCGGCCGGCTGGTCCCAGTCGTCGACCGGAATCGACACGAACACGGGGCCGCGCGGTTCCTGCATCGCGATGCGGTACGCACGCGCGATCGCGGCCGGCACGTCCTGCGCGCGCGCAGGCTCGATGCTCCATTTCACGTACGGCTTCGGCAGCTCGGCGGCCTGCGTCGCGCCGAGGAACGGGTCGAACGGCAGGATCGCGCGCGCCTGCTGGCCCGCGGTGACGATCAGCGGCGTGCGGTTCTTGAAGGCGGTGAAGAGATTGCCCATCGCGTTGCCGACGCCCGCCGCCGAATGCAGGTTGACGACCGCCGCATTGCCGGTGGCCTGCGCGTGGCCGTCGGCCATCCCGACCACGACGGCTTCATGCAGGCCGAGCACGTAGCGGAAATCGTCCGGGAAGTCGCGGAACATCGGCAGCTCGGTCGAGCCGGGATTGCCGAACACGCGGTCGATGCCGAACTGGCGAAGCAGGTCGATCACCGCATCGCGAACGGTGATCGGTGCAGCGGAAGGGGGCAGATGGCCGGACATGTTCGGCGCTCCTCGATGGCTTGGCAGTTTCCACAGTATCGAAGCGCAAGCCATTCTCGGATACTGTATTTTTTGCGAAAAGCCATACCGGTCCGACATGACTTTCGATCTCCGACAATTGCGCGCCTTCACGACGATCGTCGCGTGCGGCAGCCTCGGCCGCGCCGCCGACGCGCTGCACGTGACGCAGCCGGCGCTGAGCCGGATCCTGAAGCGGCTCGAGGACCAGGTCGGCGCGCCGTTGTTCGAGCGCCATTCGAAGGGCGTGCAGCTCACCGCGTTCGGCGAGGCGCTGCTGCCGCACGCAACGCTGCTGCAGCACGAGGCCGAGCACGCGCGCGAGGAGCTCGACGCGATGCGCGGGCTCGCGAAAGGCACGATCAAGGTCGGCACGGTGGGCAGCATCGCGAGCCTCGTGCTGCCGGTTGCGGTGGGCCGCGTGCTCGACCGCTGGCCGAACCTGCGCGTCGAGATCATCGAAGGCGTGTGGGACCGGCTCGCGGAAGGGCTGAACAAGCACGAGATCGATCTCGCGCTGTCCGCGCACGGGCCCGACACCGACGAGATCGTCGCGATTCCCGAGTGCCGCTGGGAAGATCGCAGCCACATCGTTGCGGCGCCGCACCATCCGCTGCGCGGCCTCGGCCGCGCGCCGACGCTCGCCGATACGCTGCACGCGCGCTGGGCGATTCCGCCGCGCGGCACCGCGCCGTTCGACCACATGCGCGCGACCTTCGACGCACACGGGCTGGCACTGCCCGACATCGCGGTCGAGACGCGCTCGGTGACGACGCTGAAAAGCCTCGTCGCGCATGCCGGCTTCCTGAGCTGGATGGCCGAGCCGATGTACGGCGCCGAGCGGCGCGCCGGCACGATCGACACGCTGCCGGTGCGCGAGGTCGTCGCGGTGCGCACGCTCACCGCATTCCGGCGCCGCCACGGGATCCTGCCGGGGCCGGCCGGCAAGCTGCTCGACGAACTCGTCGCGTTGACGCGCGAAGGTCGCTGACGGCGCTTTCCGCACCGGCCGCCCGTTCGCGGCCTCCCCACCCTGCTGCCCGCACGCCACCGCAGCGCACCATCGAAATGCCGTTTCCCCGCCTTGACTTTCGCTCGCCCGAATACGATCATTCGCTCACACAAAGAGCAAATGATCGTATTCGACAGGACTGTCAGGCACGAACAGGAGACACCAGATGAGCGCATCGTCCTCCGCCCGCACGCCCGTGCTGCTGCACATCGGCGCGGGTTCGTTTCACCGCGCGCACCAGGCGTGGTATCTGCATCGCGTGAACGCGGCCGTCCCGGCCGACGAGCGCTGGTCGCTGACCGTCGGCAACATCCGCGACGACATGCACGCGACGATGGACGCGCTCGCCGCGCAGCACGGCGCCTACACGCTCGAAACCGTCACGCCGCAAGGCGAGCGCGCGTACGAGACGATTCGCGCGATCACGCGCGTACTGCCGTGGTCGATCGACCTCGCCGCGCTGATCGACGCCGGCGCCGACCCGGCCTGCCGGATCGTGTCGTTCACCGTTACCGAAGGCGGCTACTACCTCGACGAACACAACCGGCTCGACCTCGCGAACGCCGATCTCGCGGCCGACCTGCAGGGCGCGCGCACGACGCTGTACGGCGCGCTTGCCGCGCTGCTCGCCGAACGCGTGAAGCGCAACGCGGGCCCGCTCACGCTGCAGAGCTGCGACAACCTGCGCAACAACGGCGCGCGCTTTCGCGCGGGGATGCGTGAATTCCTCGAACGGCGCGGGCTGCCCGACCTGCTAGCATGGTTCGATGCGAACGTCGCGACACCCAGCGCAATGGTCGATCGCATCACGCCGCGCCCGACCGCCGACGTGCGCGAACGCGTGCTGGCCGCCACCGGCTTCGACGACGCATGCCCGGTGATGGGCGAATCGTTTATCCAGTGGGTGATCGAGGACCGCTTCGCGGCCGGCCGTCCGCGCTGGGAGCTGGCCGGCGCCGAAATCGTCGACGACGTGCACCCGTACGAGGAAGCGAAGATCCGCATCCTCAACGCGACGCACAGCTGCATCGCGTGGGCCGGCACGCTCGCGGGCCATACGTATATCCACGAAGGCACGCACGACGCGGCGATCCGCCGCTTCGCGCACGACTACGTGACGCAGGACGTGATTCCGTGCCTCACGCCGAGCCCGCTCGACCTCGCGCGCTACCGCGACGTCGTGCTCGAACGCTTCGGCAACGCGTACGTGCTCGACACCAACCAGCGCGTCGCGGCCGATGGCTTCTCGAAGATTCCCGGCTTCATCGCGCCGACGCTCGTCGAATCGTTCGCACGCGGCGCGGCGCCCGTCGCCACCGCCGTGCTGCCCGCGCTGTTCCTGCGCTTTCTCGAACGCTGGGCGCGCGGCGCGTTGCCGTACGCGTACCAGGACGGCGTGATGGACGAAAGCGCCGCGCGGGCGATCGTCCTGGCCGACGACCCGGTTGTCGCGCTGTGCGCGAACCGGCAGCTGTGGGGCTCGCTCGCCGGCAACGCCGCGCTGTTCGAGGCCATGCGCGGCGGACTCCGGCGTGTCGACGCATGGCTCGCGGCACGCTGACCGGCATCCGGGCGAACCTGCCTTGGCACGGGCGCGGCCGCACGGCTAAAGTAGCGACTCTCCACTGACGGAACGGATCGCTCATGTATCTCGGCATCGACCTCGGCACCTCGGAAGTGAAGGTGCTGCTGCTCGCCCCGGACGGCACGGTCGTCGGCACCGCCGGCTCGCCGTTCACCGTGTCGCGGCCGCATCCGCGCTGGGCCGAACAGCATCCGGACGACTGGTGGCAAGGCACGCTCGCCGCGCTCGCGGCGTTGCACGAACGGCACCGCGACGCGTTCGCGGCCGTGCGCGGCATCGGCCTGTCGGGCCAGATGCATGGCGCCGTGCTGCTCGGCCGCGACGACCGCGTGCTGCGCCCCGCGATCCTGTGGAACGACATGCGCAGCGCCGACGAATGCGCGCTGCTCACCGAACGCGCGCCCGATCTCCACGCACTGGCCGGCAACCTCGCGATGCCGGGCTTCACCGCGCCGAAACTGCTGTGGGTCGCGAAGCACGAACCCGACGTGTTCGCGGCGACCGCCTGCGTGCTGATGCCGAAGGATTACCTGCGGTTCCGGCTGACCGGCGCGAAGGTGTCCGATCCGTCGGATGCGGCCGGCACGCTGTGGCTCGACGTCGCGCGCCGCGACTGGTCCGACGCGCTGCTCGCCGCGTGCGGGATGACGCGTGACCAGATGCCCCGCATCGTCGAAGGCAACGCGCCGTCCGGCACGCTGCGCGCGGACATCGCACGCGAACTCGGGCTGTCGGAAGCCGTCGTGGTGGCCGGCGGCGGCGGCGACAACGCGACGAGCGCACTCGGCATCGGCGCGATCCACGCGGGCGACGGCTTCGTATCGCTCGGCACGTCCGGCGTGCTGAGCGTGGTCGGCGATCGCTTCATGCCGAACCCCGCATCGGCCGTGCATGCGTTCTGCCATGCGATTCCCGATCGCTGGCAATTGATGAGCGTCGTGCTGTCGGCCGCGAGCTGCCTGCGCTGGGTCTGCAAGCTGACCGGCACCGACGAGCCCGCGCTGCTCGCCGAAGTCGAAACGCTCGACGCCGACGCGCTCGCGACGGCCCCGCTGTTCCTGCCCTACCTGTCCGGCGAGCGCACCCCGCACAACGACCCATACGCGCAGGGCGTGTTCTTCGGGATGACGCATGCGACCGAACGCGCGCACCTCGGCTTTGCGGTGCTCGAAGGCGTGACGCTCGGCCTCGCCGACGGCCTCGACGCGCTGCACGCAGCCGGTGTCGAAACCGACCAGCTGTCGCTGATCGGCGGCGGCGCGCGCAGCGCGTTCTGGGCGCAGCTGATCGCCGATGCGCTGAACGTGCGTACGCGCCAGCACGGCGGCGGCGAAACCGGCGCGGCGCTCGGCGCGGCGCGGCTCGGCTGGCTGGCCGTCGGCGGCGATCCGCATGCGGTGCTGGCCAAGCCGCCGGTGCGTGCCGAATACGCGCCGGATGCGGCACGCCATGCGCTGCTGCGCGAACGCCTCGATGCGTTCCGCGCGCTGTACCGTCACGTGCAGCCGCTGTACGAACCGTCGCGCACGCGGCTCGCATAAGCGCCGCACGTCACGCGTGGCGGCCATCGGCCGCGTGCGCGACATGCGGTACAGTGGATGCCGTCATGCGGCCCGCCGGCCGGCCCGCGGGGCGGCCCCCAGATCCGAACCGAATCGCTATCGTGTCCAAGTCCTCAGAAAAACTCGATCTCGCCACGCGTGCCGCGTGGCTCTACTACGTCGCGGGCGACACGCAGAACGAAATCGCGGAAAAGCTGCAGGTGTCGCGCCCGGTCGCCCAGCGCCTCGTCGCGTTCGCGGTCGAGAAGAACCTGATCCGCGTGCGCGTCGATCACCAGCTCGCCGACTGTCTCGATCTCGGTGCGCAGTTGTCGAAGCGCTACGGCCTCGCGATGTGCGAAGTCGTGCCCGTCGATGCCGATGCGCCCGACGCGATCGACCGCAAGCTCGCGGTCGCCGGCGCGCAGGTGATGGAGCGCTACCTGAACGAAACGCGGCCGATGGTGATCGCGGTCAGCAGCGGCCGGACGCTGAAGGCCGCGGTCGCGCAGATCGCGCAGATCGACCGCCCGCAGCACCGGCTCGTGTCGATGGTCGGCGCGATCGCGGCCGACGGTTCGTCTAACCGCTACGACGTCGCGCAGTACATCTCCGAGAAAACCGGCAGCAAGCACTTCCTGCTGCCCGCGCCGCTGTTCGCCGACAGCGACGTCGAGCGCGCGCAGTGGTGCAATCACCGGCTGTACCGGATCGTCGAGGCGCTGTCGGGCAAGGCCGACGTTGCGTTCGTCGGGATCGGCAACATCGGCCCGCACTGCCCGCTCTACGAAGACGGCTTCATCACCGAACAGGAGCGCGACGAGATGACCGCGCTCGGCGCGGTGGCCGAGCTGCTCGGCGTGCCGATCGATGCGCAGGGCACGCAGATCACCGTGTCGACGAGCGCACGCGTGACGAGCGTCGCGCTCGCCACGCCGCCGAAGCTGCCGACGATCGCGTTCGCCGGCGGCCCGAAGAAACACGACGCGGTGATTGCCGCGCTGCGCGGCGGCTGGCTGTCGGGGCTCGTCACCGACGAAGCGTGCGCGCGCGCCGCGCTCGCCGCGAAAGCGGCCTGACGCCGAAGCCGCGCACGGCGCACCACGCGCGGCAGTCGAACGCTCAAGCCGCGTGCGGCGCCGGAAACGCATGCCGGCGCGCACGCCACGCACCGACCCACGCAGCCGCCAGCAGCGCGACGAGCACCCACGGAATCGCACCGGCGCCCGTTGCGCCGAGCAGCATCCCGCCTGCAATGCCGCCGCCCGCGATCGCGAGATTCCACACCGTCACGAGCATCGACTGCGCGACGTCGGCTGCCTCCCCCGCCGCATTCGCGGCGGCCGTCTGGAACAGCGTCGGCGCACCGCCGAACGCGAGCCCCCACAACGCGACGCCCGCGTAGACGATCGCCATGCCGGAACCGGCGCCGAGCATCGCCGCCGCGATCGCGAACAGCGCGATGCTGGCGAGCGTCAGGCGTCGCTGCGCGGCGCCGATCCACGCGCCCGTCAGCGCGATGCCGACCAGCGACGCGAGACCGAACACGAGCAGCACCGCATCGACCTGCGCGCCCATCCGCACGCCCGCGAGAAACGGCGCGACGTACGTGTACAGCATGTTGTGCGCCAGCACGTACGCGAACATCACGGTCAGCACCGGCCGCACGCCGGGCAGCGTCATCACGCCGAGCACCGGCTCGCGCGCGCCGGCCTGCTGGCCCGGGTAGTCGGGCACGCGTACGCGAATCCAGCCGATCAGCGCCAGCGCCGCGACCGTGATCCCCGCGAACGCGACGCGCCAGCCGAACAGCGCGCCGAGCGCGGTGCCGGCCGGAATGCCGATCGACATCGCTGCCGGTATGCCGAGCATCGCGACCGCGATCGCCCGGCCGCGCAGCGACGGGTCGACCAGCCGGCTCGCGTAGCCCGCCAGCAGCGCCCACAGCAGCCCGGCCGACATCCCGGCGACGAAGCGCGCGGCCAGCGTGAGCGCGTAGTACGGCGACGCGGCCGTCACCGCATTCGACACGACGAACCCGGCGAGCGCCGCGAGCAACAGGCCGCGCCGGCGCATCGCGCGCGTCGCGGCGACGAGCGGAATCGCCGCGACGATCGAGCCGAACGCATAGACGGTCACCAGTTGGCCGATCAGCGCCTCGGTCACGTGCAGGTCGACGCTCATCAGTGGCAGCAGGCCGGCCGGCAGCGCTTCGGTGAGCACCGTGATGAAGCCGGCAGTGGCAAGCGCGAGCAGGTTCGCGACGGGCAGGCGCACGCGGCCCGGTGCAGACGAGCCGGCTGCAGAATCGGCAGCCCGGTCGGCGGCGGACGCGGAAACGGACGGGGAAGCGGATACGCATTCGCTCATGCCGCGCTCCGGTCGTCGACGCCATACACCGCATCGCGCACGTCGGTGACGATGCGCCCGTGCATCCCTTCGTATAACGTATTGGTCAGCGCGACGACCGTCAGCCCGGCCGCACGGTCGACGAACCACGCATGCCCGTACGCGCCGCCCCAGCGCCAGGTGCCGACCGACTCCGGCGACTGCGCGGCCGCCGGATCGCGCAGCACCGAAAAGCCGAGCCCGAAACCGAATCCCGGCGCATCCGGCAAGTCGTGCGCGCCCGGCTGCACCCGCGCCATCTCGTCGATCCAGCGCGGTGCGAGCCAGCCGTCGAGGCCCGTGCGCAGCGTATCGAGCAGCGTCAGGCAATCGTGCGCGGTGCCGACCATGCCCGCGCCGCCCGACGGCCACGCGGTGGCATCGAACGCGCGCGCCGGCGCGAAGCGGATGCCGATCGTGCCGTCGAACACCGGCACGAGATCGTCGTCGGCCATCCGGCGCGGCGCGCCCGGCGTGCTCACGTAAGGCGTCGCGACGCGCGCGGCGTCATGCGCGACGAATCCGGTATCGGCCATCCCGAGCGGTGTCGCGACGAGCGCGGCCACGGCCTGCGCGAGCGGGCGGCCGTCGACCGCCTCGATCAGCGCGCCCACCACGTCGGTCGCGAGCGAGTAGCCCCACGACGTGCCGGGCGCGAACTGCAGCGGCACGCCGGCGATGCGCCGCACGTTCTCGGCGAGCGACAGGCTCGCGCGATCCATCCCGTCGGATACGCCTGCACGCGCATACGGGCCGTCGCCGTCCGCTTCGAAGAAGCGATAGCCGAGGCCGGCCGTATGCGACAGCAGATGGCGCAACGTGATGTTCGCGGGCGTGCCGTCCGCGAGCGTCGGCGTGAACGCGGGGAGCCAGCGCGCGACCGGCTCGTCGAGCCCGATGCGGCCTGACGCGACCAGCCGCATCGCGGCGGCCGTCACGATCGGCTTCGACACCGACGCGAGCCGGAACACCGTGTCCTCGCGCATCGGCGTGCCGGCTTCGCGATCGGCCAGCCCGGCCGCGCGTGCATAACGCAATTCCCCGTCGCGGGCGACCAGCACGACCGCGCCGACCATGCGCGCGTCGGCCAGCGCGCGATCGAGCACGGCGTCGAGCCGGTCCCGCAGCGCGGCGTCCGGTTCTGAGCGGTGGGCGGTGACAGGCAGGGATGACATGGCGTGACCTCGAACGATGAAGGAACGCCCATCGTAGGGAGGCAGCGCGGGAAGAAAAACCGGGGTAGAGTTCCGGACACTCCGGACATCGATGTCCGCAATCGGGAACCTGCATGGAAAATCTGGGCGGTTTCGTCGTATTCGTTCAGGTCGCGGAAACGCGCAGCTTCGTTGCGGCCGGCCGCGCGCTCGGGCTGTCGGCGTCGGCGATCGGCAAGCGCATCGCACGCCTGGAAGCGCGCCTGAACGTGCGACTGTTTCACCGCAGCACGCGCAGCATCACGCTGACGGCCGAAGGCGCGCGCTTTCTCGAACGGTGCCGGCGCGTGATCGCGGAGATCGACGCGGCCGAGCAGGAACTGACGCACAGCGCCGAAGCGCCGCGCGGGCGGCTGCGCGTGAGCCTGCCGACGATCGGCACGCTGCTGCTGCCGGTGCTCGCCGATTTCATGGCCGCGTATCCGGAGATCGAGCTCGACATCGATTTCAGCGACCGGCTCGTCGACGTGGTTGACGAAGGGTTCGACGCGGTGCTGCGCACCGGCCAGCCGTCGGATTCGCGGCTGTCGTCGCGGCGGCTCGGCCATTTCCGCCAGCACCTCGTCGCGTCGCCCGACTACCTCGAGCGGCACGGCACGCCGCGCACGCCGGCCGATCTCGCGCGGCACCGCTGCCTGCACTACCGCTTCCCCAGCAGCGGCCGGCTCGAGGTCTGGCCGTTGCGCGCGTCGCGCGCCGGCACGCCGCCGGAGGTGCCGGTCTCGATGGTCAGCAACAACGCGGAAACACGGCTGTGCTTCGCGCTGCGCGGGCTCGGCATCGCATGCCTGCCCGAGTTTTTCGTACACGGCGCGCTGGCCGACGGCACGCTGCGCACGGTGCTCGACGAACACGTCGAGAGCCGCACGCCGTTCTACGTACTGTGGCCGTCAGGCCGCCATCCGACGCCGAAGCTGCGCGCGTTCGTCGACTACGTGGCCGAGCACCTGCGCCTCTGAGCACCGCAGGCGCACGTGCCGACGCGTCACGCCGCCTTCGCGTGCACGCTCAGCCGCCGGAACGCCTGCCCGTTTTCGTCGAACAGATGGCAGTGCTCGGCCTGCGCATGCACGCGCAGCGCGTCGCCGGTGCGGTACGTGTCGAGCGGCGGAATCCGCGCGATCAGCCCGTCCGGCGCGACAGCTGACTCCGCATACAGATACGCGGCGTCACCGAGCGACTCGACGGCCATCGTCCGCGCGGCGACGCCCGCCGCCGCCGCATCGACCAGCAGATGCTCGGGCCGCACGCCGACCGTCACCGCCGCACCACGCTGCAGCCCCGCCGCTTCGACCGCGACGCGCTGTGTCTCGCCGCTGTCGAAACGCACGAGCACACCGCCCGCGTCGACCGATTCGACGGTGCCCTTCAGGAAGTTCATCTTCGGCGAACCGATGAAGCCCGCGACGAACTGGTTCGCCGGCGCGTGGTACAGCTCGTTCGGTGTGCCGACCTGCTGCACCGCGCCGCCCGACAGCACGACGATCTTGTCGGCAAGCGTCATCGCCTCGACCTGGTCGTGCGTCACGTAGATCATCGTCGTCTTCAGCTCGTCGTGCAGCCGCGCGAACTCCAGCCGCATCTTCACGCGCAACGCCGCGTCGAGGTTCGACAGCGGCTCGTCGAACAGGAACACCTTCGGCTTGCGCGTGATCGCGCGGCCGATCGCGACGCGCTGCCGCTGGCCGCCCGACAGCTGCTTCGGCTTGCGGTCGAGCAGGTGGTCGATGTGCAGGATCTTCGCGGCCTGCTTCACGGCCTGGTCGATCTCCGGCTTCTTCGCGCCCGCGAGCTTCAGGCCGAACGCCATGTTGTCGTACAGCGTCATGTGCGGGTACAGCGCATACGACTGGAACACCATCGCGATGCCGCGCTTCGCGCTCGGCACGTCGTTGACCTTCGCGCCGTCGATCACCAGGTCGCCGCTCGAAATATCCTCGAGGCCGGCGATCATCCGCATCAGCGTGGATTTGCCGCAGCCGCTCGGGCCGACGAACACGACGAATTCGCCGTCGGCGATGTCGAGGTTCACGTTGCGCAGCACTTCGGTGTCGTCGTAGCGCTTTGCGATGTTGCGCAGGAGCACGCTTGCCATGATCTGTCTCCGTTCGTTCGTGATGCGCCGCGTCGAACGCGGCGCGCAATCATTCGTGGTGGCTAGTTCGGCAGCACCGCGCCGGTCGCCTGCCAGCGCGCGACGTAGCCGGGCAGCTCGTGCATGTCGTCGAAGACGTGACGCGCGCCGATGCTGCGCAGCGCGTCGATCTGCGCGGCCGACGCATGCCCGCCGCCGACGAAGCCGAGCACGGTCATGCCGGCCGCGGCGGCCGCGGTGATGCCGGTCACGCTGTCCTCGACCACGAGGCACTGGGCCGGCGCGACGCCGAGCGTGCGCGCCGCCGCGAGATACACGTCGGGCGCCGGCTTCGGCTGTGCGACGGCGTCCGCGCAGAACAGCCGGTCGCCGAAGAAGCGCGCGAGTCCCGTGCGGCTCAGCGCAGCCTCGACGTACGCGCGGTAGCTGTTGCTCGCGCAGGCCGTCGTCAGCTCAATCGCGGCCAGCGCCGCATCGATGCCGTCGACCATCGGCGCATTGACGGCCGCCGCCTCGACCGCGGCGCGGATCTCGACGACGTCGTCGTTCGACAGCGCGCGGCCGAGCGCGTCGCTCGCGCCGGCCAGCACGCGCTCGATGCGCAGCCCGAGCAACGGCATCACGGCCGGCCGCGCATCGACGCCCGGCCAGCGGGCATCGAGTTCGCGCACGAGCACGTCGGCCGCCACCGCCTCGCTGTCGATCAGCACGCCGTCGCAGTCGCAGATCAGGACGTTCGTCGCGGTCATTTGACGGCTCCGAACGTGAGCCCGCGCACGAGCTGCTTCTGCGACAGCCAGCCGACGATCAGGATCGGCGCGACCGCGAGCAGCGAAGCGGCGGACAGCTTCGCCCAGAACAGCCCCTCGGGGCTCGAGTACGACGCGATGAACACGGTCAGCGGCGCCGCGTTCGAGCTCGACAGGTTGATGCTCCAGAACGCCTCGTTCCACGACAGGATCACGAGCAGCAGCGCAGTGGACGCGAGCCCCGGCAGCGCCATCGGCATCAGCAGGTAGACGATCTCCTGCCACGTCGACGCGCCGTCGATGCGCCCCGCTTCGAGGATGTCCTTCGGGATCTCGTTGAAGTACGTGAAGGTCATCCACACCGCGATCGGCAGGTTGATCAGCGTGTAGACGATCACGAGGCCCGACACGGTATCGAGCAGCCCCGCGTTCTTCCACAGCAGGTAGATCGGCACCAGCACGCCGACCGACGGCATCATCTTGGTCGACAGCATCCACAGCAGCACCTTCTGCGTGCGGTGGTTCGGGAAGAACGCCATCGCGTACGCGGCCGGCACCGCGAACAGCAGCGAGATCACCGTGACGCCCGCCGAGATCAGCACCGAGTTCCATGCGAACGCGAAGTAGTTGCTGCGCGCGAACACCTCGCGGAAGCTGTCGAGCGTCGGGATGAAGAACAGCGTCGACGCATACGCCTGCTGCTCGGTCTTGAACGCGGTGATCGCCATCCAGAAGATCGGGAAGAACAGCAGGAGCGCGATCAGCCACGCGAGCGTGCCGGGCAGCGCGCGCCGCACGAGGTCGAACACGGCCGGCACGCGCCGGCCTTCGAAGGTCAGGTCGCTCATTTCTCGTACTCTCCCTTCAGGTTGCGCGCGAGCATCCGCACGAGGAAGAACGACACGACGTTCGCGACCACGACGGCGATGATGCCGCCCGCGGACGCGAGGCCGACGTCGAACTGCTGCAGGCCGAGCGCGTAGATCAGGTACGACAGGTTGGTCGTCGCGTCGCCGGGGCCGCCGCCGGTCGTCGTGTAGATCTCCGCGAAGATCGACAGCAGGAAGATCGTCTCCATCATCACGACCACCGCGATCGCGCGCTTCAGGTGCGGCAGCGTGATGTAGAAGAACATCGCGATCGGGCCCGCGCCGTCGATGCGCGCCGCTTCCTTCTGCTCCTGGTCGAGCGACTGGATCGCGGTGAACAGGATCAGGAACGCGAACGGCAGCCACTGCCACGCGACGATGATGATCACGGCGGTGAGCGGGTAATCGGCGAACCAGTCGATCGGCGTCATCCCGAGCGCGCGCATCGCGTTCGCGACGAGCCCGTACACCGGATGCAGGATCATGTTCTTCCAGATCAGCGCGGACACCGTCGGCATCACGAAGAACGGCGCGATCGCGAGCAGGCGTGCGACACCCTGCCCGTAGAACTTGCGGTCGAACAGCACGGACATCAGCACGCCGCCGATCACCGTGATCGCGAGCACCGCGCCGATCAGCACGAGCGTGTGCCAGATCGCGGGCAGGAACGACGGATCGGTCGCGAGGAAGCGGTAGTTGTCGAACCCGGCGAAGCCCTTCACGTCCGGGTTCAGCAGGTTGTAGCGCGAGAACGAATACCAGATCGTCATCGCGAGCGGAATCGACATCCACAGCAGCAGCACCGCGACGGACGGCGAGACGAGCCAGCTCGCGCCGCCGCGCGCGCGGCGCGGCGCGCCGGGCGGTGACGACGCGTCGCCGACCGACGGCGCGTGAGCGTGGCTCAGGGGAAGACGCAGGTGACGCATGATCGGAGTCCCTCCGGTTGATGCGCGGGCGCGAACGGCGTGCCCGCCTGTCAGCTTCGACGACACGCACCGTGCGCCACCGCGCACGGTACGGGCCGCGTTACTTCTTGTAGCCGGCCTGCCGCACCGCGCGGTCGGCGGCGGCCTGCCCGGCGGCAAGCGCCTGGTCGACCGACATCTGGCCGGCCACCGCACCCGCGATCGACTGGCCGACCACCGTGCCGAACGACTGGAATTCAGGAATCCCGACGTACTGCACGCCCGTGTACGGCACCTTCTTCAGCGACGGATCGTTCGGATCGGCCGTCTCGATCGCCTTCAGCACGAAGTCCGAGAACGGCGCGGCGGCCTTGTACTCGGGGCGCTGATAGGTCGACGTGCGCGTGCCCGGCGGCACCGACGCCCAGCCTTCGTCCTTGCCGACCATCTCGATGTACTGCTTCGACGTCGCCCACGCGATGAACTTGCGTGCGGCGTCCTGCTGCTTCGACGTCTTCGGCACGGCCAGCGCCCACGCCCACAGCCAGTGCGAACCCTTCGGCGTGGCGGCGACCGGCGCGGCCGCGAAGCCGATCTTGTCGGCCACCTGCGACTGCTGTTTGTTATAGAGCATGCCGGCCGCGACCGTCGCATCGATCCACATCGCGCACTTGCCCGATGCGGTGAGGGTCAGGTTCTCGTTGAAGCCGTTCGAGCTCGCTCCCGGCGGGCCGTTCTTCTTCAGCAGGTTCACGTAGAAATTGATCGCCTTCTTCCACTCGGGCGACGTGAGCTGCGCATTCCAGTTCTCGTCGAACCAGCGGCCGCCGTACGTGTTCACGACCGTCGACACGTACGCCATGTTCTCGCCCCACCCGGCCTTGCCGCGCAGGCAGATCCCGTAGGTGCCCTTCGCCTTGTCGGTGAGCTTGTCCGCGAATTCGGCGATCTGATCGTAGGTCGGCTGGTCGGGCATCTTCAGCCCCTTCGTCGCGAACAGGTCCTTGCGGTAGAACGTCATCGAGCTTTCGACGTAGAACGGCAGCGCGTACAGCTGGCCGTTGTACGACAGGCTGTCGCGCGCGGTCTTCACGATGTCGTTCAGGTCGTAGTCGGCGGGCAGGCCCGTCATCGGCGCGAGCCAGCCGCGCTTGCCCCACTGCGGCGTCTCGTAGGTGCCGATCGCCATCACGTCGAACTGGCCGCTGCCGGTCGTGATGTCGGTCGTCGCGCGCTGGCGCAGCACGTTCTCCTCGAGGATCACCCAGTTCAGCTTGATGTCCGGGTTTGCCTTCTCGAAGGCCGGCGACAGCTTCTTCAGCTCGATCATGTCGGGATTGTTCAGCGTCGCGATCGTCAGCGTGCCGGCGGACGCGGCGCAGGCCGCCGTCGCGAGCGCGGCTCCGGCGAAGCAGCGTGCGGCGGCGTCGAGCATCTTTCGTTGCATGGCATGTCTCCTGTGTTTGTTCGAAGTGTCGTCGGTACTGCGTTTCCTTCGCGGCCCGTCACGCCGGCCGCTGCATTCCGCACGCGCGCGCATAGTGCGCGATCACGTCGCGTATCCGGTGCCGCACCCAGGCGCGCGGCTCTTTCGCCAGGCCGCCCGCGCGGCAGGCTGCGTATACGTCCGGCAACCACTGCGCGACGAGCGTTTCCGGCACCGGCTGCCGCGCAAGGTTGTCGAACAGTTGCTCGACCGCGGCCGCGACGGCCGGCTGCAGCCAGTAGTAGCGGATCCGGTCGCTGTAGCTGAACTGGCGCGCGAGCCGCTGCTCGGTTTCGTCGCCGCGGTAGTACGGGGCCCAGTGCTCGGGCTGCGCGCGCATCGCGGCATCGACGACGTCGCGCAACCGCGAGCGCTGCGCGACGTCGTCGATCAGCGCGTCCTCGATGAAGGTCAGCGCGAACAGCGCCTCGCGCAACGCGAACGTCAGCGCGGGGCCAACTTTCAGCACCGCGAAGTGGTCGCGTACGAGCGCGGCGAGTGCACCCTCGGTCTGGTAGTCGGTCGAATGCGCCTCGAACACGAGGCCCGGTGTCTGCAGGATACTCGCGCCGAGTGACGCGGCCTTGGCGCTGTCGTAGTCGAGCACGTGGCGATCGTCGAAGTCGACACCCGGCTGCGCGACGATCGCGACGACACGCGTCCACGCATCGTCGAGCCCGGCCGCGGCAAACGCGCGGCGGTGCGCGTCGAGCGTCGCCGCGATGCTGTCGCTGCGCGTGACCGCGATCTGCGCGATCGCTGCGTCGCCGGCGTCGCCGCTGCCGCTGACTTCGCCGCCCGGCGTCGGCACCTCGGTGCCGATCACGTAGACGGGCGCGATGCCGGCACGTGCCGCCGCGTCTTCCGCCGCGCGGCACAGTTCGGCCGCGCGCGTAGCGATCGTGCGATCGTCGAGCCGCACCGGATCGTCCGCGCACGCCATGCTTGCATCGAGGTGGATCTTTTCGAAGCCGGCTTCGACGTACGCGGCGACCATCGCCGTCGCTTCGCGCATCGCATCGGCCGCGCGGCGATGCCGCCACGGGTTCGGGCCAAGATGGTCGCCGCCGAGCACGAGCGCCGACGGCGCAAGCCCGCAACGCTGCGCGATCGCGTCGACGTCACGGCGGAAATCGGCAGGCGTCATGCCCGTATAGCCGCCGAGATGGTTGACCTGGTTGCAGGTCGCCTCGATCAGCAGCGGCGAGCCGTCCGCGCGCGCCGCTTCGCACGCGGCCTCCAGCACGAGCCGGTGCGCGCTGCAGATCGAATAGATGCCGCGCTGCGCATCCGCGCGGTTCGCGTCGAAGATCATCCGCAGCACGGCGTCCGCGTGCGCGGTACGCGAACGTTCGGCGAAGGTCGTCAGGCCGGACATGCGATACCTCGTTCGGTCAGGAAGCGGTCGATTTCGGCTGCGCTGCTGTTGCCCTCCATCGGGCCGCGCCGCGTGACCGCGATCGCCCCGGCCGCGTTCGCGCGGCGCAGCGCGACCTCGATCGGCACGCCGGCGACGAGGCTCGCGACCAGCGTGCCGCCGAAGCAGTCGCCGGCGCCGGTCGGATCGACTTCGTCGACCTGAAACGCCGGCGCTTCAGCACGGTTCGCGCGGTCGAACGCGACGCTGCCCTGCGCGCCGCGCTTCAGCACGACACGCTCGAGCAGCGGATGCGTCGCGAGCAGGCCCGCGATCGCGCGCTCGGCCGGCTGCGGCCCGCAGAAGAACGGCAGGTCGGCTTCGCTCGGCAGGAACAGGTGGCACGCGGCGAGCATCGTGTCGAGCGCCGCGCGCATCGGGCGGAAACTCAGCATTTCGGGCCGCACGTTCGGATCGAACGACACCTTCGCGCCGGCGCGCGCGGCCTCGATCACGCCGCGCTGCACCGCCGCGATCGCCGATTCGCTCGTCAGCGACGAACCCATCACGTGGAAGTAACGGCAGCCGTCGAACATCGCGGTATCGACATCGGACGCGTCGACACACGCGGCCGCGCTGGTGGACAGCGTGAACATGAAGCTGCGCGAGCCGTCGTCGCGATACGCGACGAACGCGGTGCCGGTCGGGCGCGCGACGCGGCGGATGCGCGCGACGTCGACGCCGTCGCGTTCGAGCCGCGCGACGATCGCGTCACCGAACGCGTCGCGACCGACGCAGCCCGCATACGCAACGCGTGCGCCGAGCCGCGCGGCCTGGTCGGCGAAGATCGCCGGTGCGCCGCTCGGGAACGGCCCCTCGAACAGGCCCGGCGTCTCGAAACCCTGGCCGCGCTCGGCGGCGACGAATTCGGCGAGCAGTTCGCCGGCAACGACGATCTCGGCCATCAGGCGTGCCCTCCTCGTTCGACGGCGGCCGCGACGTGCGGGGCGGCCGCCTCATCGCAGGCCGGCCGGCAGGTGGCGCATGCGAGCGGCGCCATGTCAGCTCATCCAGTTGCCGCCGTCGACGTTCAGCGTCTGGGCGGTGATGTAGTCGGCGTCGGACGACGCGAGGAACAGCGCGGCGCCGGTCAGGTCGCCCGGCACGCCCATGCGGCCGAGCGGCACGGCTTCACCCACCAGCCGCTTCTTCTCGCCGAGCGGCCGGTTCTCGTAGCGCGCGAACAGCGCATCGACCTGCTCCCACATCGGCGTGTCGACGACGCCCGGTGCGATGCCGTTCACGTTGATCCGGTGCGGCGCGAGCGCGAGCGCGGCCGACTGCGTGTAGCTGATCACCGCGGCCTTGGTCGCACAGTAGTGCGAAACGAGCGCCTCGCCACGACGCCCGGCCTGCGACGACATGTTGACGATCTTGCCGCCACGGCCCTGCTCGACCATCCGCTGCGCGACGGCCTGCATCAGGAAGAACAGCCCTTTCACGTTGACCGAGAACAGCCGGTCGAACACGTCCCACGATTCGTCGAGGATCGGCCGCATGTCAAACAGCGCCGCGTTGTTGAACAGGATGTCGACGCCGCCGAAGCGCTCGACCGTCGTGGTAACGATCCGCTCGATGTCGTCGCGGCGCGTGACGTCCGCGGTGATGGCCACCGCGCGGCCGGGGTTCGCCTCGATGAGCCGCGCGAGCGAGCCGCCTGCCGGCTTCAGGTCGACGAGCACGCAGCGTGCGCCCTCGTCCAGATAGCGTTGCGCGACCGCCTCGCCGATGCCGCTTGCGGCGCCCGTCAGGATCGCGACCTTGTCTTCCAGTCTCACTGGCTGTCTCCGGTTCGTTCTGCTTCGACGGCGGCGAGGTGAGCGAACGCTCGCCAACCGATCAATTGCTCTCTTGGTGATCGAATGATCGGATACGCGATTCGCGCTGTCAAGGCGACGTGACGGCTTTCTATGACGCGCTGCGGCACAACGGCGCGGCGTGGCGGCCCGCCGCGCACGCCCGGCAAGGCGCGGCGCGTACGGTGCGGCGCGGTCGGATCGGCAATGAAGGGGACGGAGCAAGGACGGGAACGGGATTTCGCGCTGCACGGCGCGGCGATACGTTATATCATCGCCGTACTTTGTTTCATCGCCCTGCTTCACGCCATGGCTACCTCCTCGTCCATTGACGCCCGGCTGTCCCGGGCCGACGCATTCGCCGCCGAGCACGGGCTCGCGTGGACGCCGCTGCGCCGCCAGGTCTACGAACGCGTGCTGGCCGCGCAGCGCCCGATCGGCGCGTACGACCTGCTCGCCGAGCTCGAGCCGCAGCGCGGCCGCGTGCCGCCCACGACCGTCTACCGCGCGCTGGATTTCCTCGTCGAGCACGGCTTCATCCACCGGATCGAATCGAAGAACGCGTTCTTCGCGTGCTGCGAGATCGGCGTGCCGCACGAAGGCCAGTTCCTGATCTGCGACTCGTGCGGCGACACCGTCGAGATTCCCGGTGGCGACCTCGCGAAGCAGTTGTCCGCGAGCGAGCCCGCGCACGGTTTCGAAGTCCACCACCAGGTCGTCGAGCTGAGCGGCCTGTGCGGGCACTGCAAGCACAAGCCCGTGCAACGCTGACGCGTTTCGCGCGGCGCCCGCGCCGCCCCTTCCAACGAGGAGTTCCATGTCCATTGCCCTGAAGCGCACGCCGCGGCGTGCCCTGTCGCCTGTCCGCTGGCTCGCCGCCGCCGTTGCCGCCCTGTCGCTCGCGGCCCCCGCGTTCGCGCAGGCCGCGACCGTCAACGTCGTGGCCGCCGAGAATTTCTACGGCGACGTCGCGTCGCAAATCGGCGGCAGCCACGTCGCGGTGACCAGCATTCTCAGCAATCCGGACCAGGACCCGCACCTGTTCGAAGCGAGCCCGAAGACCGCCCGCGCGCTCCAGCACGCGCAGGTCGTGATCTACAACGGCGCCAACTACGATCCGTGGATGAGCAAGCTGCTCGGCGCGTCGAAGCAGGCGAAGCGCGCGACGATCGTCGTCGCCGATCTGGTCGGCAAGAAGGCCGGCGACAACCCGCACCTGTGGTACGACCCGGCGACGATGCCGGCGGCCGCGCGCGCGATCGCGGCCGAGCTCGGCCGCGCCGACCCGGCGAACAAGGCCGACTACGACGCGAACCTGCAGAAGTTCGTTGCGTCGCTGAAGTCCGTCGACGACAAGGTCGCCGCGCTGCGCGCGCAGTACAAGGGCGTGCCGGTCACGGCCACCGAGCCCGTGTTCGGCTACATGTCCGACGCGATCGGCCTCGACATGCGCAACCAGCGCTTCCAGCTCGCGACGATGAACGACACCGAGGCGAGCGCGCAGGATGTCGCCGCGTTCGAGAACGACCTGCGCAAGAAGCAGGTGCGCGTGCTGATCTACAACAGCCAGGCCGAAGAACCGATGACCAAGCGCATGCTGAAGATCGCGCGCGACGGCGGCGTGCCGACCGTCAGCGTCACCGAGACGCAGCCGGCCGGCAAGACCTTCCAGCAATGGATGGCCGGCCAGCTCGACGCGCTCTCGACCGCGCTGGCCGCCGGCAAGAAATAAACACTCCGTAACGAAATGACCGTCACTCCTCACGCACTCGCCGTCGATCGCGTCACGCTCGAACTGGGCGGACGCACGATCCTGCGCGACGTCAGCTTCTCGATCGAACCCGGCGAATTCGTCGGCGTGCTCGGGCCGAACGGCGCGGGCAAGACGACGCTGATGCGCGCGGTGCTCGGCCTCGTGCCCGTGTCGGCCGGCACGCTGTCCGTCGGCGGTGCGCCGGTCGTGCGCGGCAACGCGTCGATCGGCTACATGCCGCAGATCAGAAGCGGCCTCGCGAACCGCCGGATGCGCGGCTACGACTTCGTCGCGATGGCCGCCGACGGCCACCGCTGGGGGCTGCCGCACACGAACGCGGCGACGCGCCGCGACGTCGATCGCGTGCTCGACCTCGTCGGCGGCCAGACGCTCGCGCGCCGGCCGCTGTCGGAACTGTCCGGCGGCGAGCGGCAGCGCCTGCTGCTCGCACAGTGCCTGCTCGGCAACCCGAAGCTGCTGCTGCTCGACGAGCCGCTGATCAGCCTCGACCCGAATCACCAGCGCGGCGTCGTCGAACTCGTGCGCAACGTGCAGCGCGAGCTCGGCATCACCGTGCTGTTCTCCGCGCACGAACTGAATCCGCTGCTGAACGCGCTCGACCGCGTGCTGTATCTCGGCAACGGCGTCGCGGCGCTCGGCACCGTTGACGAGGTGATCACGAAGCCGGTGCTGTCGCGGCTCTACGGTTCGCCGATCGACGTGATGCGCGTGAACGGCAAGATCTTCGTGATGTCGGGCGACGTCGAGATCGAGAAGCACGACCACGAACACGAGGACGACGACGGTCACTCGCACGGCGGTGGCGGCGGCCACGGCCATCACCACCACGGACACGCTCATCCCGGGCATTCGCACGATGTTTGAATACGACTTCATGATCAACGCCTTCGCGGCGTCGGGGATCGTCGCGGTGCTCGCGGGCATCGTCGGCTACTTCCTGGTGCTGCGCGGGCAGACCTTCGCCGGCCATGCGCTGTCGCACGTCGGCTTCACCGGCGCGACGGGCGCGGTGCTGCTCGGCATCTCGCCGATCTGGGGGATGGTCGGCTTCACGCTCGCGGCCGGCATCGGGATGGGCGCGCTCGGCGAGAAGCTCGCGGGCCGCGACGTCGCGATCGGCGTGATCCTGTCCGGCGCGCTCGGCTTCGGCCTGCTGTTCCTGCATTTCTATACGTCGTTCGCGACGCAGGTCACCGCGCTGCTGTTCGGCAACGTGCTCGCGGTGAACCACGACACGCTCGCAGTGCTCGCCGGCATCGGCGCGGTGAGCCTGCTCGCGCTTGCGCTGATCGCACGGCCGCTGCTGTTCGCGTCACTGCAGCCCGAACTGGCCGAAGCCAAGGGCGTGTCGCTGCGCACGGTGTCGATGCTGTTCCTCGCGGTGTGCGCGCTCGCGGTGGCCGCGGCGACGCAGATCGTCGGCGTGCTGCTGGTGTTCACGCTGCTGGTCGGGCCGGCTGCCGCCGCGCAGAACGTGACGACGCGGCTGTCGACCGGCGTGCTGCTCGCCGCGCTGTTCGCGTTGTTCGAAGCGTGGCTCGGTATCGTGCTCGCGTATCACACCGACTGGCCGACGAGCTTCTGGATCACCGCGCTGTCGGCGCTCGTGTACGGCGCGAGCCTGTTGCGGCGCCACTGATCGCCGCCAGGCGGATCGCCCCCCGAAGGAAATGAAAAACGCCGGCGTGCCCGAGGGCAGCGCCGGCGTTTTTTTCATGCGCCCGCGATTGCGCGGCACGCCGTGTGCGTTACCTGCTTCCCTTCCCGCTCATCGTGTGAGCACGCGCGCGTGATGCGCAATGTGATCGGCGATGAACGTCGAGATGAAGTAGTACCCGTGGTCGTAGCCCGGATGGCGGCGCAGCGTCAGCGGCTGGCCGGCCTTCACGCACGCGGCTTCGAACACGTCGGGGTTCAGCTGGTTCGCGAGGAACTGATCGGCGAGACCCTGATCGACGAGGATGCCGTCCGCGAACTTCGGCGCATCGGCGCGCGCGACGAGTTCGCTCGCGTCGTGTGCCTTCCATGCTTCGCGATCGGCGCCCAGATAACCCGAGAACGCCTTCTCGCCCCACGGGCAGCGCGTCGGCGCGGCGATCGGCGCGAACGCCGACACCGACCGGTACAGGCCCGGATGGCGCAGCGCAAGCGTCAGCGCGCCGTGCCCGCCCATCGAGTGGCCGAAGATCCCCAACCGCGCGCCGTCGATCGGCAGCTCGGCCGTGACCAGCTCGCGCAGCTCGCCCGTCACGTACGACTCCATCCGGTAATGCGCGGACCACGGTGCCTCGGTCGCATCGACGTAGAAGCCCGCGCCGACGCCGAAGTCCCACGCATCGGTCTCGCCCGGCACGCCCGCGCCGCGCGGGCTCGTATCGGGCATCACGAGCGCGATGCCGTGCTGCGCCGCGTATTGCTGCGCGCCGGCCTTGATCGCGAACGTCTCGTCGGTGCACGTGAGCCCCGCGAGATAGAACAGCGCCGGCACGCGGCCGTGCGCGGCCTGCGGCGGCAGGTACACCGAGAACTTCATCGGCAGGCCGATGGCCGCCGAATCGTGACGGTAGAAACGCTGCTCGCCGCCGTGGCACGCATGCGAGGAAACGAGTTCGAGCATCGCGGTACGCTCCCGGTCAGTACAGCACGACCGAGCGGATCGACTCGCCGGCCTTCATCAGGTCGAAGCCTTCGTTGATCCGCTCGAGCGGCAGCGTGTGCGTGATCAGGTCGTCGATGTTGATCTTGCCTTCCATGTACCAGTCGACGATCTTCGGCACGTCGGTGCGGCCGCGCGCGCCGCCGAACGCCGAGCCCTTCCATTCGCGGCCCGTCACGAGCTGGAACGGACGCGTGCTGATTTCCTCGCCCGCTGCCGCCACGCCGATGATGAACGACTGGCCCCAGCCCTTGTGCGTGCACTCGAGCGCCTGGCGCATCAGCTTCACGTTGCCCACGCATTCGAACGAGTAGTCCGCACCGCCGTCGGTCAGCTGCACGATGTGGTCGACCACGTTCTCGACTTCGTTCGGGTTGATGAAGTGCGTCATCCCGAACTTCTTCGCGAGCTCGACGCGCTTCGGGTTGATGTCGACGCCGATGATCTTGTCCGCGCCGACCATCTTCGCGCCCTGGATCACGTTCAGGCCGATGCCGCCGAGGCCGAACACGACGACGTTCGCGCCCGCCTCGACCTTCGCCGAGTACACGACCGCGCCGACGCCCGTCGTCACGCCGCAGCCGATGTAGCAGATCTTGTCGAACGGCGCGTCCTCGCGCACCTTCGCGACCGCGATCTCCGGCACGACGATGTAGTTCGAAAACGTGGACGTGCCCATGTAGTGGAACAGCGGCTTGCCGTCGAGCGAGAAGCGCGACGTCGCGTCGGGCATCAGGCCCTTGCCCTGCGTCGCGCGGATCTTCTGGCACAGGTTGGTCTTGCGCGACAGGCAGAACTTGCACTCGCGGCATTCCGGCGTGTAGAGCGGGATCACGTGGTCGCCCTTGCGCAGGGTGCCGACGCCGGGGCCGACGTCGACCACGACGCCCGCGCCTTCATGGCCGAGGATCGCCGGGAAGATCCCTTCCGGATCGGCGCCCGACAGCGTGTAGTAGTCGGTGTGACAGATGCCCGTCGCCTTCACCTCGATCAGCACTTCGCCGGCGCGCGGCCCTTCCAGATCGACTTCCTCGATCGTCAGCGGCGCGCCCGCCTTCCATGCAATCGCTGCTTTCGTCTTCATCGTGTGACTCCTGTCTGTGTGTGAGGTCGGCCCGGGTCGGCGCGTCAGCGCTCATGTCGGCCGGCGTGGGTGCGCGAGCACCGACGCCGGCCTCATGCTTCGCACCGGGTTCCATGCAAAGCTGTCGAAGCCGTGCCGTGCGGCATC
Organism: Burkholderia sp. Ap-955; assembly: GCF_011753045.1. NCBI lineage: Bacteria > Pseudomonadati > Pseudomonadota > Betaproteobacteria > Burkholderiales > Burkholderiaceae > Burkholderia > Burkholderia sp. Ap-955. Next base: position 250 of record NZ_VWWH01000100.1, on the reverse strand, counting down.
GCGCACGGCACGGCGAAAGAATCTCGTGCTCGCCATGATGGCCGGTCCGGCCGCGCATCGCGTGCGGGAAACGGTCGCCGGCTTGCCACGATGCGTCATCGCTGACGCAAAAGAACAAGTGTTCGAGTTTAAACGCCCGTCGTGAACCATGCATCCGTGCGCGCATACAGATCGACGAAGCGCGCGTGGCGCGCGGCCAGCGCGCGATCGTCGCGCGGCGCGGCAACCGGCGACGCGGCCGGCGCCAGCG
>NZ_VWWH01000099.1:0-24036 GCF_011753045.1 Burkholderia sp. Ap-955 | reverse complement strand
GGGCGCGCCGGCGTCGGTCGCATGGGCGAACCCCGCGGCGAGCGTCGCGGCACCGACGCTCAACGAAGCCGCAACGCGCGCGAGGCGGTGCAGGCCGTTACTGCGCACGGCTGGCCTCGCCGTTGCGTGCGGCACCGTTCCACGGCGCGATCTTGAACAGCAGCAGCATGCCGGGAATCGCGAGCGCGGTACACACGATGAAATAGTCGTACCAGCCGATCTTTGCGACGACGAAGCCGCTCGCGGCCGACGCGAGCGTACGCGGCACCGACGCTAGGCTCGTGAACAGCGCGAACTGCGTGGCCGTATAGCGCGGGTCGGTCGTGCTCGCGATATACGCGACGAACGCGGCCATCGTCAGGCCGGTCGTGAAGGTTTCGAAGCCGTAGACGATCGCGAGGGCGACCGTCATCGGGCTCAGCTTTGGCGTGATCTCGATACCGAACACCGACATGAACGACGCGAGCGCGTGGCTGGCCGCGACCGTGAAGTCGTACAGCACCGCGAGCACCGGCGAACCGGGGCCGACCTGCGCGAGCCACGCGAAGCCGAGCGTCGACACCATCTGCAGCGCACCGAAGATCCACAGCCCACGGCCGATGCCGATCTTCACGAGCCAGACGCCGCCGATGATCCCGCCGGCCACGCTCGCGACGAGCGCGGTGGTCTTCGCGACGATGCCGATTTCGGTGCGCGAGAAGCCGATGTCGAGGAAGAACGACGTCGACAGCGTGGTGGCCATCGTGTCGCCGATCTTGAACAGGAAGATGAACGCGATGACGAGCAGCGCGCCGGCCCAGCCGTCGCGCTGGATGAATTCGCGGAACGGCAGCACGATCGCGTCGCGCAGGTTGCGCGGCGGCGCGCCGACCACTTCCGGCTCGCGCACGACGAGCGTCATCAGGATGCCCGGCAGCATGAACGCTCCGGTGAGTGCGAACACGGCGTCCCACGGCAGGTGGTCGGACAGGATCAGCGCGAGCGAGCCGGGGATCAGCGCGGCAAGCTTGTACGCATTCACGTGCACCGCGTTGCCGAGGCCCTGCTCGGTGTCGCGCAGCAGCTCGCGGCGGTACGCGTCGATCACGATGTCGGCGCTCGCGCCGAAGAACGCGACGAGCGTGGTGAGCGCGGCGACCGTCCAGATCGAGTCGCGCGGCGACACGAAGCCGAGCGCGGCGATCGCACCCGCGACCAGCAACTGCGTGAGCAGCAGCCAGCCGCGCCGGCGGCCCGGCCGCCAGCCGGGCAGGCGCGGGACGTAGCGGTCCATCAGCGGCGCCCACAGGAACTTCCACGTGTACGGGAACTGGATCAGCGCGAACAGGCCGATTTCCTTCAGGTTCACGCCCTCGGAGCGCAGCCATGCCTGCACGAGGTAGACGAGCGTGAAGAGGGGCAGACCCGACGTGAAACCGAGGAACACGCAGATCAGCATGTGCGTGTTCAGATAGGCTCGCCAGCCGGGGTGATCCTCGTGAGCGGTGAGTGCGGGCGCCTCGTGTGGCGTTTTCGACATGGACTGGAACTGGATAGCGTTGACTGATTGCGGCGGCAGCGCAGGCGGCGGCGCGGGTCGCACAGCGGCGCGGCCGCACGTGCGTGCGGGCCGACGGCGTCCGTCAACGGCTCCCCGGCTCAGCTGCGCTTGACGCGGTAGACAGCAAGACTACCACGCCAGTTCGCTCCCCATCGAATCGGTTGGCCTTCGTGCAGCACCACGCGGTCGAGGATCGTCACGCCGACTTCGGGCGCGAGCGCCTCGAAATCCTCGATCGTCAGCACCCGGACGTTCGGCGTGTTGTGCCACTGGTAAGGCAGCGATTTCGACACCGGCATCCGGCCGTTCAGCACCGACAGCCGGTGCGGCCAGTAGCCGAAATTCGGGAACGACACGATGCACTCGCGCCCGACCCGCGCGGTTTCGCGCAGGATCGCGGCCGTCTGGTGGATCGTCTGCAACGTCTGCGACAGGATCGCGATGTCGAAGCTGTGGTCCTCGAACAGGCGCAGGCCGTCTTCCAGGTTCTGCTGGATCACGTTGATGCCGTTCTTCGCGCTCGCGAGCACGCCCGCGTCGTTCAGCTCGATCCCGTAGCCGGTCACGTCCAGTTCTTCCATCAGCAGCGCGAGCAACGAGCCGTCGCCGCAACCGAGGTCGAGCACCGTCGAGCGCGGTTCGACCCAGCGCGCGATCGTGCGGAAGTCCGCGCGCGCGGACAGGGAATTCAGCGCCTGCTGGTTCATGCACTCACCTCGATGGCGATTCGTTCGTAATACGCGCGGATCAGGTTGTGATAGCGCGCGTCGTCGAGCAGGAATGCGTCGTGGCCGTGCGGCGCATCGATTTCCGCGTAGCTGACCGTGCGCTTGTTGTCGAGCAGCGCCTTCACGATCTCGCGCGAGCGGGCCGGCGCGAAACGCCAGTCGGTCGAGAAGCTCGCGATCAGGTATTTCGCCTGCGTGTGCGCAAGCGCGGCCTTCAGGTTGCCGTCGAACGCCTTGGCCGGGTCGAAGTAATCGAGTGCGCGCGTGATCAGCAGATAGGTGTTCGCGTCGAAGTAGTCGGCGAACTTGTCGCCCTGGTAGCGCAGGTACGACTCGACCTCGAATTCGACGTCGAAGCTGAAGTTGTACGCGTCGAGCGCGCCGTCGGCGCGGCGCAGCGCGCGGCCGAATTTCTCGGCCATGTCGTCGTCGGACAGGTACGTGATGTGGCCGATCATCCGCGCGACGCGCAGGCCGCGCTTCGGCTTCACGCCGTGCGCGTAGTAGTCGCCGCCGTGGAAATCGGGATCGGACAGGATCGCCGAGCGCGCGACCTCGTTGAATGCGATGTTCTGCGCGGACAGCTTCGGTGTCGACGCGATGTCGATACAGTGCGCGACGCGCTCCGGATACATCAGGCTCCACGCGAGCGCCTGCATGCCGCCGAGGCTGCCGCCCATCACCGCGGCGAAGCGCTCGATGCCGAATGCGTCGGCCACGCGCGCCTGCGCGTGCACCCAGTCCTCGACGGTGACGACCGGAAAGCTGGCGCCGTACGGCTTGCCGGTCGACGGATCGATGCTCATCGGGCCGGTCGAGCCGAAACACGAGCCGAGGTTGTTCACGCCGATCACGAAGAAGCGGTTGGTATCGAGCGGCTTGCCCGGGCCGACCATGTTGTCCCACCAGCCGGTGCTGCGCGGATCGTCCGCATAGACGCCGGCGACGTGGTGCGACGCGTTGAGCGCGTGGCAGACGAGCACCGCGTTCGAGCGCGCGGCGTTGAGTTCGCCGTACGTCTCGACGACGAGCTGATAGTTGCCGATCACGCTGCCGCTTTGCAAGCGCAGCGGTTCGGCGAAATGCATGGTCTGTGGAGCGACGATGCCGATCGATTCCATTCGTTCCGCCTTATGACTGGGCAGCTAAACGGTGTCGGCGATGCGCGGAGGCGAAGGTGCGCGGCTGACGACCTCTTTAGCCGCATTTGTAGTGAACCGCCAAGGCAAAGACAACATCAACGCCCCGGTCGGTTCGCGCGCCCGCAATCGAGTCAGCAAATCGGCGCGCTTCCGACCTGCCGCCCGAGGCGGGCGACAGTCGGCAAAGTATAGCGGATTTTCCACGTGAGCGAGCGGTCCGGGCGACCACGCTCGAGCGGGAGCCGACGCATGCCGTCTGGCGCCATTGCTCAACGAATCGCGTTGTCGCCGTGAATTTTTAATACAGAAAATATCGAATTGTTTGAAGACGGGTGCGACAGGCTAAATCCTTCAAATCCTGTAACGTTTATTCAAAATTAAAAATAATTCGTACAAGTTCTAAATGAATTTTATTTGATTTGGTTCGCGTCCTGTTTTTGAGATGAGGGCATGCCAATAGAGTTTCAACCAGCTTTCAGTATCCGGTTGAAACGCGCGATTTCGCAGCGCCGTCGGCATGATCTTCCCCGCCCGTGTCCATGCGATTTCTCAGAATGTACGTTTCGCATTTCTTTCCGGAAAGCCGTAAGCGTTGAGCTACTTGTCACCGCTCTCGCCGAGTCGTCGCATCGATATGTCGGTGCAAAGCCGATGCGCGTCGAGGAGAGGTTTACCAAAGGAAAAGGTTCGTATGAACAAGTCGTATCGTGTCGTGTGGAATGCCTCGACCAGCACTTGGTGCGCGGCATCGGAAATTGCACGGGGGCGCTCGAAATCTTCGCGCTCCGCGAAATCGAAAATTGCGGCGGCCACTGCGCTTGTCGTGGCCTCCATGGGATCCGCCTATGCGGACGAAGTCGACGCGGCAGATCCAGCGCTCGACGATCCGATCCACCTGACCGACGCCAAGCAGGATGATCCGCAAGCGCTCAAGCGGAGTGTTCCCGATACCCGGGCAGTCGTGACCGACAACAGCGCCTACGTGAAGATCAATGCGAAGGGCGACGGCACGGATAACGCGTCGGCGACGGGCGTGAACGCGCTGGCGATCGGCAGCAAGGCCGCGGCGAAGGGCGAGAATTCGGTCGCGATCGGTACCGGCGCGAGCACGGTTCCGACTACTTTGGGCGGCGGTGCGGTGGCGATCGGCGACACGGCGGCGGCGGCCGGCAACAACGTCGCGCTCGGCGCCAAGGCCTCGGCACTCGGCGATCAAGGGGCGATTGCGCTGGGGGGCGGAGCCAATGCGTCCGGCAAGGCGTCGATCGCGCTGGGCAACGAGGCACAGGCGGGCGGTTGGGGTGCCTATGCGCTGGGCCGGAAGGCGAACGCGACGGCGCAATCCGCGCTGGCGATTGGCGATTCGGCGCAGGCGACGCGGGCAGGCACGACGGCGATCGGCTCGCAGGCCGCGGCGGCTGGGGAAAATGCAATCGCTATCGGTCAGAACGCGGCGGCGCGCGGCGCCGATTCGCTGGCACTCGGTTCGTATTCGGAAGCTGACCGGGATCAGACGGTATCGGTCGGTACCGCCGGCTTCGAACGTCAGATCGTCAACGTCGGCCGCGGTACGACGGCGACCGACGCCGTCAACGTTGCACAGCTCAAGGGCGTGACCGATGTGCTGGGCGGCAATGCTGCCGTCGGTGCGGACGGCAACATCAAGAAGCCGGGCTACACGATCGCCGGCAAGACCTACGACAACGTCGGCGATGCGCTGCTGGCGGCATCTGAGTCGGGCGGCGGGGCGGAAAACGCGGTCGAGTACGACTCCACCGCGAAGAATTCGGTGACCCTCGGCGGCACCGGCTCGGCCGCGGTCAAGCTCACCAACGTGCGTGCGGCCACGCTGTCGGCGAACAGCACGGACGCCGTCAACGGCGCGCAATTGTTTGCGACCAACAACCGCGTGACCAACGTCGAGCAGTCGCTGCACGATAGCGGCCTGATCGATCCGTCGACGGGCGAGTCGCTCGCGGTCGTCTACAAGGATGCGACGAAGAGCACCGTTGCGCTGGGCGGCACGGGCGGTACGACCGTCACGAACGTGAAGGCCGGCAAGGTCGCATCGACGAGCAAGGACGCCGTGAACGGCGGTCAGTTGTACGACGTATCGTCGAGCGTCGCATCCGCACTCGGCGGCGAAACCACCGTCAATACGGACGGCACCCTTTCGAAGCCGACCTACAAGGTCGGCGACAAGACCTACAACAACGTCGGCGACGCGCTGCAGGCGGCGGCTTCCGCGGGCGGTGCCGGCGGCGAGGATGCGAACGCCGTGCATTATGACGGTGCGGGCAAGTCGAGCGTGACGCTGGGCGGCACGGGCGCATCGAAGCCGGTCGCGCTGAAGAACGTCGCGACGGGCACGGCCGGTACCGATGCCGTCAACGTGGCCCAGCTTGAGGGCGGCTTGAGCGACGTCAAGGACGAGATCAAGAAGGACCTCGGCGACGGCACGCTCGACATGAAGTACATCAAGGTCAATGCCACGGGCATGCAGGCGAATGCGCTGGGCAAGAACAGCGTGGCGATCGGCTCGACAGCGAACGCGACGAACGTCAATACGCTCGCGATCGGCTCGGGCGCCCGGGCAACGGGTGTGAACTCGGTCGCGATCGGTGTGAACTCGGTCGCGACGGACGCCGATACCTTGTCGGTAGGCGATGTGGGCGACACACGCCGCATCGTCAACGTCAGCGATGGCATTGACGCTCACGATGCGGTCACCATGAAGCAACTGACCGACGCGATGCACACCGCCAATACGCAACTCGACCAGAAGATGACGCGGATGACGCGCGACGTCTCGGCGAAGCCGGGCAGTTTCGTCGCGGTCGAAGGGGTGGGAGCGGACGGCAGCTTGCCGGCCGTAGCGTCGATGAACGGCCGCGATCCGACTCTGGGTACGGCGGCTGCCATCGGGGTATCGAGTGCGGCTGGAGGCACCGGCGCGATCGCGGTCGGTCTGCAGGCGGCGGCCCTTTCGGATCATTCGGTTGCGATCGGCAGCGTTGCACAGACGGGGGTCGAGCAGGAGTATTCGGTCGCGATCGGTAGCAAGGTCACGACGAATGGTCCGGGCGCGCTGGCAATCGGTTCTCGTGCGAAGGCCAACGGTGAAAATGCGGTGGCGGTCGGCAACAACGGCGTGATGGCCATTGGCAAGAGCTCGATCGCCATCGGCGACAAAGCGACGACGACGGGCAGTTCCGTGAACGGCGTTGCGCTGGGTAAGTCCGCGAGTGTCGAGCAAAACGCCACGGATGCCATTGCACTGGGTGCCAACGCGCGTGTTGCGTCGGGTAATAACGGCGGCATCGCACTGGGCGCCAATTCTGTTGCCAACCGCGGTAACGCGCTTTCTGTCGGGTCGAATTCGCTCCAGCGTCAGGTCGTCAATGTCGCAAAGGGTACGCAAGATAACGACGCGGTGAACGTGAGCCAGTTGAAGGGCGTGACGAATGCGCTCGGCGGCGGTGCGGGCATCGATACGGATGGCAGCATCAAGGCTCCGACGTACAAGGTTGGCGACACGACGTACAACAACGTCGGCGACGCGCTCGACGCGATGGCGAAGAACGGTGGCTCTGACCCGAACGCGGTCGCGTACGACAGCGCCGCGAAGGACAAAGTGACGCTGGCCGGCAAGACTGGCACGACGCTGTCGAACGTGAAGGCTGGTACGGCTGACATGGATGCGGTGAACGTGTCGCAGTTGAAGTCGTCGGGCCTGATCGATGGCGACGGCAAGTCGCTTGCTGCAATTACTTACGACAAGAACGCAGACGGTACGCCGAACTACAAGTCGGCAACGCTGGCGGGTGCCGGCGGCACGAAGCTGACGAACGTGAAGGCAGCCGAACTGTCGGCGACGAGCACGGACGCGGTGAACGGCTCGCAACTGTTCGCGACGAACGAGAACCTTGGCAACCTGAAGGACACGCTGACGGATGGTGGCGTCATCGACAAGAAGACGGGCGAATCGCTGGCGGTGGTGTACGACAGCACGTCGAAGGACAAGGTGACGTTGGCGGGCAAGACGGGCACGACGCTGTCGAACGTGAAGGCCGGTACGGCTGACCTGGACGCGGTGAACGTGTCGCAGTTGAAGTCGTCGGGCCTGATCGATGGTGACGGCAAGTTGCTTGCTGCAATCACTTACGACAAGAACGCAGACGGTACGCCGAACTACAAGTCGGCAACGCTGGCGGGTGCCGGCGGCACGAAGCTGACGAACGTGAAGGCAGCCGAACTGTCGGCGACGAGCACGGACGCGGTGAACGGCTCGCAACTGTTCGCGACGAACGAGAACCTTGGCAACCTGAAGGACACGCTGACGGATGGTGGCGTCATCGACAAGAAGACGGGCGAATCGCTGGCGGTGGTGTACGACAGCACGTCGAAGGACAAGGTGACGTTGGCGGGCAAGACGGGCACGACGCTGTCGAACGTGAAGGCCGGTACGGCTGACCTGGACGCGGTGAACGTGTCGCAGTTGAAGTCGTCGGGCCTGATCGATGGTGACGGCAAATCGATTGCCGCGGTGACGTACGACAAGAAAACGGACGGTACGCCGAACTACAACTCGGTGACGTTGGGCGGCGGGAAGTCGACGGGTCCGGTGACGTTGTCGAACGTGGCTCAAGGCAAGGCCAACACGGACGCGGTGAATGTCGAGCAACTGACGAAGGCGATCAGCGACGTCGAAGGCGGCATGAACCCGCTGGCCGTGTCGTACGACACCGTGGCGAAGGACAAGGTGACGCTGACGGGTGAGAAGGGCACGACGCTGACGAACCTGAATGCAGGCAAGGTGAGCGCGGACAGCAAGGACGCGGTCAACGGTTCGCAGCTGTACGGCACGGCGAAGAGCGTGGCGGATGTGCTGGGTGGTGGCTCGACGGTGGACGAAAGCGGCAAGGTGAAAGCGCCGACGTACACGCTGGTCGACCCGTCGGACGATAAGAAGAAGGTCGATTACCACACGGTAGGCGACGCGCTGGAGAACCTTGACGGTCGAGTGGCAGGCAACACGGGCGACATCACGAACATCAAGAACCAGTTCAAGGAAACGGGTCTGGTGGACGCGGATGGCGATACGCGTGCTGCGGTGACGTACGACAAGAACAAGGACGGCACGCCGAACTACAAGTCGGCGACGCTGGCCGGTGCCGGCGGCACGAAGCTGACGAACGTGGCGGCCGGTACGGCTGACATGGATGCGGTGAACGTGTCGCAGCTGAAGTCGTCGGGCCTGATCGATGGTGATGGCAAGTCGATTGCTGCGGTCACGTACGACAAGAAAACGGACGGCACGCCGAACTACGAGTCGGTGACGCTGGCGGGCAAGACGGGCACGAAGCTGACGAACGTGAAGGCGGCTGAACTGTCGGCGACGAGCACGGACGCGGTGAACGGCTCGCAACTGTTCGCGACGAACGAGAACCTCGGCAACCTGAAGGACACGTTGACGGATGGCGGTGTCATCGACAAAAAGACGGGCGAATCGTTGGCGGTGGTGTACGACAGCACGTCGAAGGACAAGGTGACGTTGGCCGGCAAGACGGGCACGACGCTGTCGAACGTGAAGGCCGGTACGGCTGACCTGGACGCGGTGAACGTGTCGCAGTTGAAGTCGTCGGGCCTGATCGATGGTGACGGCAAGTCGATTGCCGCGGTGACGTACGACAAGAAAACGGACGGTACGCCGAACTACAACTCGGTGACACTGGGCGGCGGGAAGTCGACGGGTCCGGTGACGCTGTCGAACGTGGCTCAAGGCAAGGCCGGCACGGACGCGGTGAACGTCGATCAACTGACGAAAGCGATCAGCGACGTGGAAGGCGGCATGAACCCGCTGGCCGTGGCGTACGACAACGCGTCAAAGGACAAGGTGACGCTGGCCGGCAAGACGGGTACGACGCTGTCGAACGTTGCGGCCGGTAAGGCTGACACGGACGCGGTGAACGTATCGCAACTGAAGTCGTCGGGCCTGGTTGATGGTGACGGCAAGTCGCGTGCTGCGGTGACGTACGACAAGAACGCGGACGGTACGCCGAACTTCAAGTCGGCAACGCTGGCGGGTGTGGGTGGCACGACGCTGTCGAACGTTGCGGACGGCAAGGCGGACAAGGACGCGGTGAACGTATCGCAACTGAAGTCGTCGGGTCTGATCGATGGCGACGGCAAGGCATTGGCCGCGCTGACGTACGACAAGAACGCGGACGGTACGCCGAACTTCAAGTCGGCGACGTTGGCGGGCGTTGGTGGCACGACGCTGTCGAACGTTGCGGACGGTAAGGCAGACAAGGACGCGGTGAACGTATCGCAACTGAAGTCGTCGGGCCTGGTCGACGGTGACGGCAAGTCGCGTGCTGCGGTGACGTACGACAAGAACGCGGACGGTACGCCGAACTTCAAGTCGGCAACGCTGGCGGGTGTGGGTGGCACGACGCTGTCGAACGTAGCGGCGGGCAAGGCGGACAAGGATGCGGTGAACGTATCGCAACTGAAGTCGTCGGGTCTGATCGATGGCGACGGCAAGGCATTGGCCGCGGTGACGTATGACAAGAACGCGGACGGCACGCCGAACTACAAGTCGGCAACGCTGGCGGGTGTCGGCGGCACGACGCTGTCGAACGTTGCGGACGGCAAGGCGGACAAGGACGCGGTGAACGTATCGCAACTGAAGTCGTCGGGCCTGATCGATGGCGACGGCAAGGCATTGGCCGCGCTGACGTACGACAAGAACGCAGACGGCACGCCGAACTACAAGTCGGCGACGCTGGCCGGTGTCGGCGGCACGACGCTGTCGAACGTTGCGGACGGCAAGGCGGACAAGGACGCGGTGAACGTATCGCAACTGAAGTCGTCGGGCCTGATCGGTGAAGACGGTAAGTCACGTGCTGCGGTGACGTACGACAAGAACGCGGACGGTACGCCGAACTACAAGTCGGCGACGCTGGCCGGTGTCGGTGGCACGACGCTGTCGAACGTTGCGGACGGCAAGGCGGACAAGGATGCGGTAAACGTATCGCAGCTGAAGTCGTCGGGCCTGATCGGTGACGACGGCAAGTCGCGTGCTGCAGTGACGTACGACAAGAACGCGGACGGCACGCCGAACTACAACTCGGCGACGCTGGCCGGTGCCGGCGGCACGAAGCTGTCGAACGTTGCGGACGGCAAGGCGGACAAGGACGCGGTGAACGTATCGCAACTGAAGTCGTCGGGCCTGATCGATGGCGACGGCAAGTCGTTGGCTGCGGTGACGTACGACAAGAACAAGGACGGCACGCCGAACTACAAGTCGGTGACGCTGGCCGGTGTCGGCGGCACGAAGCTGACGAACGTGAAGGCAGCCGAACTGTCGGCGACGAGCACGGACGCGGTGAACGGCTCGCAACTGTTCGCGACGAACGAGAACCTTGGCAACCTGAAGGACGCGCTGACGGATGGTGGCGTCATCGACGAAAAGACGGGTGAATCGCTGGCGGTGGTGTACGACAGCACGTCGAAGGACAAGGTGACGCTGTCTGGCGAGAAGGGCACGACGCTGACGAACGTGAAGGCCGGTACGGCTGACCTGGACGCGGTGAACGTGTCGCAGTTGAAGTCGTCGGGCCTGATCGATGGTGACGGCAAGTCGATTGCCGCGGTGACGTACGACCGTAACACGGACGGCACGCCGAACTACAACTCGGTGACGCTGGGCGGCGGGAAGTCGACCGGCCCGGTGACGTTGTCGAACGTGGCAAAGGGCCAGGCCGGCACCGATGCCGTCAACGTCGACCAGTTGGACGACATGTATGACAGGCTCACCAACGGCTCGATCGATCTCAAGTACATCAAGGTCTATTCGAAGGACGGTCTTCAGGCGAATGCGCTGGGCACGAACAGCGTCGCGATCGGCCCGAGTGCAGTGGCAACGAAGCCATATACGCTGGCCTTGGGATCGGGCGCGCGAGCGAACGGCGCCTTCTCGGTGGCAATCGGCGCCAACTCGATTGCCGACGACGACAACACCGTGTCGGTAGGTGACGTGGAGGCGACACGCCGAATCGTCAACGTCAGCGACGGCATTGACGCTCACGATGCGGTCACCATGAAGCAGCTGACCGACGCGATGCACACCGCCAATACGCAACTCGACCAGAAGATGACGCGGATGACGCGCGACGTCTCGGCGAAGCCGGGCAGTTTCGTCGCGGTCGAAGGGGTGGGGGCGGACGGCAGCTTGCCGGCCGTAGCGTCGATGAACGGCCGCGATCCGAATCTGGGTACGGCTGCCGCCATCGGGGTAGCGAGTGCGGCTGGAGGCACCGGTGCGATCGCGATCGGTCTGCAGGCGGCGGCCCTTTCGGATCATTCGGTTGCGATCGGCAGCGTTGCACAGACGGGGGTCGAGCAGGAGTATTCGGTCGCGATCGGTAGCAAGGTCACGACGAATGGTCCGGGCGCGCTGGCAATCGGTTCTCGTGCGAAGGCCAACGGTGAAAATGCGGTGGCGGTCGGTAACAACGGCGTGATGGCCATTGGCAAGAGCTCGATCGCCATGGGCGACAAAGCGACGACGATGGGCGGTAGCGTGAACAGCATCGCTATCGGTACGAACGCGACCGTGAACCAGAACGTGGCCGACGCCGTCGCGCTCGGGGCGAATTCGAAGGCGCTTCAGTCGAACAGCGTCGCGTTGGGTGCCGGCTCGCTCGCGGATCGTGCGAATGCGCTGTCTATCGGCGCGGCAGGCGCCGAACGCCAGATCGTCCACGTCGCCAAGGGTACGCAGAACACCGACGCGGTCAACCTCAGCCAGCTCAAGGGTCTGGCCGACGTGGTCGGCGGCGGTACGGGCTTCGACGCGAACGGCGACGTGACTGCACCGACGTACACGATCGACGGCAAGGAGTACCACAACGTCAACGACGCACTGCAGGCTGCTGCGAAGAGTGGCGGTGATGGCAGCAGTGGCACGGATCCGAATGCGGTTGCCTATGACGGCGAGCAGAAGGACAAGGTGACGCTGGCCGGCCAGAATGGCACGACGCTGTCGAACGTAGCGGCAGGCAAGGCCGACACGGACGCGGTGAATGTGTCGCAACTGAAGTCGTCGGGCCTGATCGGCGAGGACGGCAAGTCGGTTGCTGCGGTGACGTATGGCAAGAACACCGACGGCACGCCGAACTACGAGTCGGTGACGCTGGCGGGCGAGACGGGCACGAAGCTGACGAACGTGAAGGCGGCCGAACTGTCGGCGACGAGCACGGACGCGGTGAACGGCTCGCAACTGTTCGCGACGAACGAGAACCTCGGCAACCTGAAGGACGCGCTGACGAATGGCGGTGTCGTTGACAAAACGACGGGCGAATCGCTTGCCGTGGTGTACGACAGCACGTCGAAGGACACGGTGAAGCTGGCCGGCGAGAAGGGCACGACGCTGTCGAACGTGGCGGCGGGCAAGGCTGACCTGGACGCGGTGAACGTGTCGCAGCTGAAGTCGTCGGGCTTGATCGGCGAGAACGGCAAGGCGCTTGCAGCCGTGACCTACGATACGCACGCCGACGGCACCACGAACTTCGCTTCCGTGACGTTCGGTGGCATGAACGCCGGCGTCCCTGTCGCGCTGCATAACGTTGCGGCCGGCAAGACGTCGACGGACGCGGTGAACGTGTCGCAGTTGAAGGGCGTGACCGACGTTATCGGCGGTGGCACGGGCATCGATGCGGACGGCAAGATTACCGCGCCGGTCTATACGGTCGACGGCAAGGATTACGCGTCGGTCGGCGATGCAATCAAGGCCCTGGAGCAGCGTGAAGGCGGGACCGGCAACGGTACGAACCCGAATGCAGTCGTCTATGACAACGCAACCAAGGACGTGGTGACGTTGGCAGGGGCGAAGGGCACGGTGATTCGTAACGTCGCGGACGGCTCGCTCGCCGATACCAGCACCGAAGCTGTCAACGGCGGTCAGGTGAATTACCTCGCGCAGAGCATCGCAGACAGTCTCGGTGGCGGCGCGAAGTTCGACCCGGCAACCGGCGATATCTCGGCGCCGACGTATGAGCTGACTGCGGCGGATGGTTTGACGAACACCTACGACAACGTCGGTGATGCGTTCAAGCACGTCGACGAGCGCGTGTCGACGCACACGACGCAGATCGAGTCGCTGGAGAAGGGTGTCGCGAATGCGGTTCAGTACGACAACGCAACGCATACCTCCGTCACGCTCGGTGGCGCAGGCACGGCGCCTGTCATGCTGAAGAACGTCGCGGATGGTGTCGACGAAACCGATGCGGTCAACGTGCGGCAACTGCGCTCGGCTGGCCTGGTCGGTGAAGACGGCAAGCTGCAATCGGCGGTCGTGTATGACAAGAACGCGGATGGCACGACGAACTACGGTTCGGTGACACTCGGTGGAGTCGGTGCGGCGACGCCGGTCGCCCTGCACAACGTGGCGGCGGGTAAGGCTGCGACGGATGCGGTGAACGTCAGCCAGTTGAGTGGCGTGACAGACGCGCTGGGCGGCGGAGCGAAGATCGACGAAAACGGCAACGTCGTCGCGCCGGACTACAAGGTGGGGGGTAATTCCTTCAACAACGCAGGTGACGCACTGACCGACATCGATGGCCGGGTCAAGGAGATCCAGAAGAATCTCGGTGACGTTCCGAACTTGTCTGGCGCTGTCGCGTACGACAAGAACGCGGATGGCACGGTGAACTTCGGCAAGGTGACGTTGGGCAACGGCCAGTCGTCGGGGCCGGTGGTGCTGACGAACGTTGCGGACGGCAAGAGCCGGTACGACGCCGTGAACTTCGGCCAGTACTCGGAGCTGAAAGGTCGCGTCGACAAGATCGACGAGCATCTGAGCACGGCGACCACGCCGGGCGACGGCAACAACGGCAACAACGGCAACTCGGGCAAGAACGGCAACGATCTGGTCCACGGCACGGGCGGCAGCGGCAAGGACAAGGCGGATATCCTCGCTGCCAACCCCGGTACCGGCAACGGCAACATCGCTGTCGGCTCCGACTCGCAGATCGCCGATGGCAAGAACAACGGCACGGCGATCGGTGCAGGTTCGAAGGTTCAGGCCGACGACGGTACGGCGTTGGGTCACGGCGCAACCGTATCGTCCGGTGCGACCAACTCGGTTGCGCTGGGCAGCGGGTCGAAGGCAACCGAAGCCAACACCGTGTCGATCGGTTCGGACGGCCACGAGCGCCGGCTCGTCAATGTCGCGGATGCCGTGAACAAGACGGATGCCGTCAACAAGGGGCAACTCGACCGGGCAATCGGCGGGATGCAAGGTCAGATCAACGACATGTCGCGCAATGCCTATTCGGGTATCGCGGCGGCCACGGCGTTGACGATGATTCCGGGTGTCGATCCGGGCAAGACCTTGTCGTTCGGTATCGCCGGTGCGTCGTACAAGGGCTATCAGGCGGTCGCGATGGGCGGTGAAGCGCGCATCACGGAAAACCTGAAGATGCGTGCC
The DNA here is from genome assembly GCF_011753045.1 of Burkholderia sp. Ap-955. Classification (NCBI taxonomy): domain Bacteria; kingdom Pseudomonadati; phylum Pseudomonadota; class Betaproteobacteria; order Burkholderiales; family Burkholderiaceae; genus Burkholderia; species Burkholderia sp. Ap-955. The sequence continues at coordinate 9,132 of NZ_VWWH01000099.1, read as the reverse complement.
GGCGTCAGCCTCAGCAGCGGCGGCAACACCTTCGGCGCAGGCGCATCGTATCAGTGGTAAGGCGGCAACGCGGGCCGTTCGGCCCGCGTCGTCACCTGATGCCTGGCATGGCGGGCACTTGCCGCCCGCCACACCAGGCTACCCATCACGCTACGCATGAGCGACTTCATTCCCACCGATCCATTTCCAGGCGTCCGCCTCGAGCGGGCCGATCCATCATGAAAACACCACAACACTTTATCCGCCGCGGCTTGCTCGGCGCATTCGTCGTCCTGCTGAGCGCATGCACGACGCAATCCGGTCCGACGTATACCGTTCGGGCGGTCAAGACCCCCGGCCAGTCCGCGCCCGTCTTTCGCGTGACCTGCGAGGGGCTGGTATCCAGCACGCGCTCGTGTGAAGCGGCCGCGCAGAAGGTCTGTGCAGGCAAGCCGGTTACGCCGGTGCAGGCCGTCGATCGCGTTCGTCGCGGCGCCGCGATGGGCGATCCGCGCGAATTGACGTTCATGTGCGGCGTGCCGCCTCAGGCGAGTGTCGAGCCTCCTGTTGTCGCGCAACCGCAACCGGTCGTGCAGCAGCCGGTTGTCGCGTCTGTCGCGCAGCGTCAGGTGCTGCTGCAAGGCAGCGCGAACTTCGCGTTCGACAGCGCGGCGCTGACGCCGAGCGCTCGCCAGGAGCTCAATCGCTTTCTGGACGTGAATCGTGAGGCTCGATTTCGTCGTGTGACGGTCACGGGCTACACCGATTCGCAGGGGGCGCATGCCCATAACGTTCGACTGTCCGAGGCGCGTGCGCGCGCGGTGGCCACGTACCTGCGCACGGGCGGGCTTCAGGCGGAGCACTTCGCGACCGTCGGCAAGGGCGCGGCGGAGCCCGTCGCCAGCAATGCAACGGCCGAAGGGCGCGCGCAGAACCGGCGAGTCGAAATCGAACTCGAGACGGCATAACGACCGGGATTGACGGCTTCGCGGCCACCGGTGGCGGTTGCCGCGGAGCGAAGGTTGAAATGTCCGGATGACCCCGGGACATCTTGGACTGACACAGGACAATAGAAATGGCAGAGCAGAAAGCAACGACGCGCCCGTCGCGTCCGACGATCGACGCAGTGACCGACAACGTGCCGCCGCACACCGGCGTAATTGAAAACGGCGGGCTGACCAACGACCCGAAGCCGACGGTGAGCGGCCGCGGCGACCCTGGCTCGACGATCCATCTCCTGGTGGATGGCGTCGAAGTCGGGACCGTGATCGTCGGTGCAGACGGCGCATGGAGTTTCGCGCTGACGCAGCCGCTGCACGACGGCGAATATCGCCTGACGGCGCGCGCGAGCAACGACGTCGGCATGAGCGTGCCGTCGACCTCGTACGGCATTCAGGTGGACGTGACGCCGCCGTTGCAGCCGGAGATCGAAGCGGCGACGCCCGGGGCGCAGCCGACGCTGTCGGGCCACGCGGAAGCGTATTCGACGGTCGCGGTCTACGACGGCACGACGCTGCTGGGGACGACGAAGACGGATATCGACGGAAAGTGGACGTTCCAGGTGACGTCGCCGCTGTCGAGCGGCACGCATGCGCTGACGGTGACGGCGATGGACGAGGCGGGCAATACGAGCGCGCGCTCGGCCGGTTTCGACTTGACGGTGGGGCCGGTGGCGCCGCCGGTGCCGCTGGCGAAGGCGGTGCTCGACGACATGGGTCGCGACAGCGGGAAATTCAATTTCGACCGGCTGACGAACGACGGAACGGCGGGCCGGCTGTTGAGCGGTCACCTGACTGTGGCATTGGCAGCCGGCGAAAAGGTACAGGTGTCGACGGACGGCGGCCGGACGTGGATGGATGCGCTGGTGAAGTCGGACGGCACGTGGGTGGCGATCGATTCGAACGCGCATACGGGCAACTGGACGATCCAGACGCGGGTGGTCAACGGGGCAGGGGAAACCGGCGAGCTCAGCTCGACGGATGTTGCCTTGAAGACGTCCGTGCTGCCGCCGACCAGCGTCGACGTGGTGGGCAACACGATCGTGGTGAAATTCGCGGGTTCGCAGGTTCAGGCCGGTTCGGAACTGTCGGTGATGATCGGCAAGCAGTTTTTTCTGCATACGTTGACCCCTGAGGAAATCGCAGCGGGCACCGTGACGTTTGCGAGGCCGGATAACGCTGCAGGCACGCCGGCCGTGGCGATCGTCGATCTCGCGGGCAATGTCTCTCAATATCGAACAGCGCCGTCGTCGTTCGAGTTTAGCGAGAACTTCAACACAGGGCCGACAGGGGGTTTGTTTGATGGACAAGTGATCGATTTGAAGTATTTCAAGCTGACGGGGCTGCGGGAGTTGGGCGGCTATTACTGGGCTCAGGGGATATATAAAGGCAACGAATTCGCGATGGAACCAGGCTTTACGCTATCGGAGCCTTCTTCTTCGATGGCACTGGGTATTACCGGAAAAGTCAAACTCGACCTGAACGACGGCATCACGGCGACACGTTTTTCCTGCGACGTCGGGGATCTCACGACAACCGAGAATTTGGTTTTGACCTTCCTCGATAGTGCAGGCAGGGTGATCTATACGAGCCCCGGGATTTCGCCGAGTCGCGGGATGCATCAGCATGTCACATACGACATGCCGAGCGGCCTGTCGTTCAAGTCGATCGTGTTCGAGCAGACAGGCAATGTCCCTGCCAACAAATTGCTGATATGGGTGGACAATCTCGTGTTTTCCGGTAAAGCGGCGAGTCAGTTGATCGATCCGCCGACGTTGCAGGAAGTGGCCGGGGATGCGGCGTACTACGGCGGGAATGCCGATACGGTATTTACCGTTGGAAACGTGTCGTATTTTTCTCAAAGTGGCACCGGTGTCCACGGTGGCGCAGGCATCGATACGCTGAAGTTGACGGGAGCCAATCAGTTCCTCGACGTGACCAAATTGAATAGCAGCATGACGGAAAAAATCACCGGCATCGAAATCATCGATATCACGGGAAGCGGCGACAATACGCTGAAGCTGTCGATGAAAGACGTGCTGAATCTGGGGCACGAAAACCTGTTCCGCGCGGATGGTCATACGCAGTTGATGGTGAACGGCAATGCCGGCGACCGTGTTCAGTTGTCCGGAATGGACGGGCTCGATGGCGGCAATTGGACGAGCCAGGGTATGGTCGCAATCAACGGCCAAGCCTATGCGCTGTACGAAAACGCCGCGCTACACGTCGAGTTGCTGGTGCAATCGTCGGTCGCGACGCAGTTGATCTGATCTGACTGATTCGCCGGCGCGGCCCGGATCGCGTCACGCAGGACGCGGTTCGAGGCCGCGCCGCTTTTTGTGCGGCCTCCTTCATACATTGCGCGCCCCGCGTGCGCCAATGCGATGCTTATCCGCTCCAAAGAGCAGTATTCGAACTTGTCCCAGTCATTCTGCGATTGATTTGGGACTCGTCTCCTTTTGGCGCGCGGACACATTCCGTAAAGTTTTTATCCTTCAGTCGCAGTGCCATTGGCCGGCGTGATGCCGGGCCGCCAGGTGCCGCGATTGTCAATCCGGTTGCGAGGGTAGGCGCAACCGCCTGTCCCTGCCTGTGTGAAATCGCGGCGCTCCGGTACGTACCGGGACCCTCCGTGAATTTCAGCGGCCAGACAACGACCCCGATATGAATACTCGACCTTCCGATACCGACGCTGGTGGCGGTAACAAACCGATCCTGCCGTCTGCCCTCTCGCGCGACAGCCTGCTCGATTCGGTTGCATGGCTGTGCGATTACTACGGTTTCGGCAAAAGCCATGCAGTCCTGACTTCCGGGCTCGCGATGGAGCGCACGCTGACGCCGTCGCTCGCGGTTGAAGCCCTGACGCACGCAGGTCTGGCCGCGAAGCTGGTGGAGCGTCCGTTCATGCGTTTGCCCGAGCATCTGATGCCGGTCATACTGCTGCGCCGCAACGGCAGCGCGTGCGTGCTGCTCGGGTGGGATGCCGACGATTCGAACGATGGCGACGAGCCGCGCATGCGGTATCGGGCGGTGCTGCCCGAGCTCGGCGCGACGCCGGTCGAGTGCACCGAAGCGGAGCTGGGCGAGACCTATTCCGGCTATGCGATTCTCGTCAAGCCGGAAGCGAAGATCGATGCGCGCTCGGACGACCTGCCGGCCGAGCCGGCCGGACACTGGCTGCTGCATACGCTGTGGCGCTATCGGCGCTACTACACGAGCGCGGCAGTGGGCGCCTTCCTGATCAACGTGCTGGGTCTTGCCAGCGTGTTCTTCACGATGAACGTTTACGACCGCGTCGTCCCGAATCAGGCGTACGCGACGCTGTGGTCGCTCGCGATCGGGGTCGCGCTCGCGATGCTGATGGAGGCGGTGTCGCGTCACGTGCGTGCGCATGTGCTCGACGCGGCCGGCAAGAAGGCCGATCTCGTGCTCGGCAGCCTGCTGTTCCGGCAGGCGATGGCGATCCGGATGGAGCACCGGCCGTCGTCGGCCGGATCGTTTGCGCACCGGCTGCGCGAATTCGAATCGGTACGCGACTTCGCGACGTCGGCAACGCTCTCGGCCGTGTCCGATCTGCCGTTCGTATTCCTGTTCGTCGGCGTGGTGTTCGCGGTCGGCGGCCCGCTCGGCTGGATTCCGCTGTTGATGATCCCGCTGATCGTCGGTCTCGGCACGCTCGTGCAATGGCCGCTCGCGCGAGCGATGCGGCAGAACTTGCGCGAGTCGTCGCTCAAGCAGGGCGTGCTGATCGAGTCGATCGACGGGCTCGAGACGCTGAAGGCCGTCGGCGCGGAAGGGGCCATGCGGCATCGCTGGGACGTGTACAGCGCGAAGACGGCGGCTACGTCGATGCAGTCACGCCAGATCACCAGCATGGCGACCAGTTGCGTGTCCTTCCTGCAGCAAATGCAGACCGTGGCGATCGTGATTGTCGGCGTGTATCTGATCGGCGAGGGCAACCTCACGCAAGGGGCGCTGATCGGTTCGGTGATGCTGGCCGGCCGCGTGACGGCGCCGCTTACCCAGGTGATGGGGCTTGCGCTGCGTTTCCAGCAGGCGAGAGCCGCGCTGCAATCGCTCAACGGACTGATGGCGATGCCGGTCGAGCATGAGCCGGATCAGCATTATCTGGCGCAGCCGCCGCTCACGGGCCATCTGAAGCTCGATGAGGTGTCGTTCGCCTATCCGTCGCCCGGTATGCAGCAGGCCATCCCCGCGCTGGACAAGGTCTCGATGGAGATTCGGCCTGGCGAACGCATCGCGATACTCGGCCGGGTCGGCAGCGGTAAATCGACGCTGCTGCGGTTGATGGGGCGTCTGTACCGGCCGACGGGGGGCAAGCTACTCGCCGACGGGCTGGATGCTGCGCAGATTGCGCCGGCCGACTGGCGCAAGGCATTCGGCTATGTCGGCCAGGACAGTCGGTTGTTCCAGGGCTCGTTGCGCGAGAACGTCACGATCGGCCGGCCCGACGCGACCGCCGCGGAACTGCTGCGCGTGCTGAAACTGACGGGGCTCGATGCGCTGGTGGCGCGCCATCCGCTCGGCATCAATCTGCCGGTCGGAGAAAACGGTCGCGATCTGTCGGGCGGGCAGCGCCAGCTTGTCGCGCTGGCGCGCAGCCTGCTCGTGCAGCCCCATGCGCTGCTGCTCGACGAGCCGACGAGCGCGATGGATACGCAGACGGAAATGGCGTTCATCGAACATCTGAGGCAGGCGAGCGCGGGCCAGACGCTGGTGGTGGTGACGCATCGTACTTCTTTGCTGGCGCTGGTCGACCGGATCGTGATCGTCGATCAAGGCAGGATCGTGATGGACGGCGAGAAGGCGCACGTGCTGGCAGCGCTGTCGGGGCAACCGCCACCGCCGAACGCGGATCAGGCGCCGCCGGAGGCGCTTCGTAAAGGCGCCACGAGAATTCGCGTCGTCGAGCGCGATGCCGGGCGCAGCGCACCGGGTGCAGACAGCGCAGAGGCCGGGGCAATGTCGACTGCGGAGGCATCATGATGCGATCTATCCGGACGGCCTTGCGCCGCAAGCCGGCGCGGCGGTTGAGCGCAGTCGACGCAGCGTACATGAGCGACATCCGCGAGGCGCTGCTCGTGCGTTCGTCCGCCGGCGCGCAGGCGATTCTCTACGTGGTTGCCGTGGTCATCGGCCTGGGGCTCGTATGGGCGCACTTTGCCCGCGTCGAGGAGGTGACGCGCGGCGAGGCGACCGTCGTGTCGCCGAGCCGCGAACAGGTGGTTCAGAGCCTCGAGGGCGGGATCGTCAAGGCGGTGGCCGTGCACGAGGGTGAGGTGGTCGAAAAGGGGCAACTGCTTGCGAAGATCGATCCGGCGCGGGCGGAGTCCAGCTATCGTGAAATGTTGGCGAAGGTGCTGGACCTGAAGGCGAACGTGGCGCGCGCCCGCGCCGAGGCTCAGGGAGGGGCGCTTGTTTTCCCGGACGACGTGCGGCGCGAGCCGGGGCTCGTCGAGCTGACTGTCGCAGCCCATCGGGCACGTCGTCACGCGCTCGACGAACAGGTGGCCGCCCTGAAGCAGAGCCAGGCGCTGGTTCGGCGCGAGATCGCGATGGCGGAGCCGCTGGCGGCGAAGGGGCTGATCTCGGAAGTCGAAATCCTGCGCATGCGGCGTCAGGCGACCGATATCGACGCGCAGATCGCCGAGCGCCGGAGCCGTTTCTCGGCGGATGCCAATACCGAACTGTTGCGGCTCGAGCAGGATCTCCTGCAAACCAACGAAGCGCTGGTCGGCCGCGCGGACGTTCTCGCGCGTACCGACGTCGTTGCGCCGATGCGCGGCGTGGTCAAGAACATCCGTATCCGTACGCCGGGCGGTGTCGTGCAGTCGGGCGAGCACATCATGGAGATTGCGCCGTTCGACGGCCGCCTGCTGGTCGAGGCGCGCATCAAGCCCTCCGATGTCGCGTTTCTGCGGCCGGGGTTGCCGGTACTCGTGAAACTGACCGCCTACGATTTCTCGATCTACGGCGGGTTGCCGGGGCGCGTCGTCAGCATCGGGCCGGATACGCTGAAGGACGAGCAGAAGGCTGCGATGGGGCGGCCGGACGCGCACTATTACCGGCTGATGGTCGAGACGGACACGGACACGCTCACCGCTGGCGGCAAGCGCTTGCCGGTGCTACCCGGCATGCAGGCGACGGTCGATATCCGCACCGGCGAAAAAACCGTGCTCGACTACCTGATGAAGCCGATCTTCAAGGCCCGAGAGGCATTCAGGGAGCGTTGATCGTGACGGCATATCGAAACCATTCGGCAGGCGTACGCGCCTGCAAGGGGCGTGTGCTGTCGCGCATTACCGCGTCGGTGTTCTGGATTGCCGCATCGGCCTGGTGCGCGAGCGCGACGGCTGGTGCGGCCGGTGGGCCGGTGTCCGACGCACGGATCGACGTGCGCGAGCTGTCCGCCCAGGCCGGGCGGAACGAGGCGAACGCCGGGCCGGTTGAACCCGACCGACCGGCGGCGCGCGCCGATGCCTCGGCGCAGCCGCGCATGACCGAGCCCGAATTGCGGCAGATGCTGTATGTCGCGGCGGAGGCGGCCGTCGACGTCAGCCCGCAGGTGCGGCGCATGTACCAGGAATATCAAGCGGCGCAGGCCGATGTCAAGCAGGCGAAAGGGGCGCGCTGGCCGCAATTGCAGGTGAACGGCCAGACGCGTGCCGCGCAGTTCGGCTCGAACGCCGGCAGCGCATACGATCCGGGTAATGCGCTGAGCGTGAACCTGAAGACGACGCTGTTCGACTGGGGGCGCACCGAGAAAGCGATCGGCAGCCGGCGGGATCTCGCGAGCGCAGGTCAGGAGCGTTACGTCGCGCAGATGGAGGATTCCGCCTATCAGGTCACCGGCACGATCGTGGAACTCGCGAAGCAGCGCAACATCGCGGCACTGAGCCAGCGCTTCGCCGACCGGATGGCGCGCCTCGTCGGCATGCTCGAGGAAATCGTCGCGGTCGATCGCGGGCGCGGCAGCGAACTGACCCAGGCGAAAGCGCGCCTGCTGCAGGCCGAGGCGAGCCGTGACGCGGCGCTCGCGAAATGCCGGATCGCCGAGCTGAACCTGCGCAAGCTGGTGGGCGAGCGGCCCGTGCCGATCCCTTCCGTGCCGGTCTGGCCGCTGTATCCGGGCAACCTCGAGCGCCTGATGTCGGCGGTCGACGAGAATCCGCGTCTGCTGCAGACGCGCGCAGAGGCGAATGCGGCCGACCTGAATCGCGACGCGGTGCGGGCGGCCGCCAAGCCGCAGCTCGACTGGGTCGTCAGCACGAATACCGGGCACGATGCGCTGGGGCGCCGGGTGCCGTGGCAGACGATGTTGACCCTGAGCTGGAATGCGTTCACGGGCGGCGCCGCGACCGCGGCGACCGATGCGGCGACTTACCGCGCGCTGGCAGGGTGGCGCCAGGTCGACCAGATGCGGCTGGATCTCGAATACCAGGTGCGCAGTGCCGACGAGGATGCGCATGCGTTCGGCGCGCGCGCGGATCAGTATCGCGATCTGACGGTGGAGTCGGATCGCGTGCGTCACGCGTTCTTCGATCAGTGGTACCACCTTGGGCGGCGCTCGCTGCTCGACGTGCTGATTGCGGAGAGCGACGACTACAACAATCGCGTCAGCGAAGTGGCGTATCGCTTCGACAGCTATGCGGCCACGCTGCGGGGCTACGCGTCGGCCGGCATGCTGGTGCGGTGGCTGCGCGAAGGATGAGGCGTCGAGACGGGCCGGCGTCAGCCGAGTCTTCGGGGAGAATCATGAGTTCAGATCGGATTGTGAGCGGGTTTGCCTTGGTGGTGTTGAGGCCCGCAACTTATCTGCCGCCGCCATACGGTGTCCGGCGCGGTGGCGCCGGCGTGTTTGCGCGGCCGTCGGGGCGCGCGCTGCATCTGCACGCCGGCGCGTTGGCGTGCCGCCCGTCCGGCGATGCGGCGGCGGTGTGGGGCGACCCGCTGCGAGCCGCCGATTTTGGCCACGATAACGTGGCATGGAGCCGCCCCGCGCCGCGCCGCAACACGCGGCGGATGGCGCTGGCCCTGATCGGTGGCGCATTGTTCGGTGCGGCGACGACATGGTTCGGCGGGGTGCTGACCCGGAGCGGCAATGCAAGGATCGATACCGCGCGCGCCAGCGTGC
>NZ_VWWH01000098.1:0-25501 GCF_011753045.1 Burkholderia sp. Ap-955 | reverse complement strand
CGGCACCCGCACCCGCGCCGCTCGCGGCACGACCCGTGTCCGGCGCCAGGCCCGAAGCCGGCGCCATCGCCGCATTCCCGCCGAACTGCCCGCCGCTCGCCGCATTGGCGTGCGCGAGCGCGGTTTCGGCCGTCTCGCCGCGCCCCGGAATCACGATCATCGCGTCGTCCGCGTGCGCGGCCGGGGCGGCGATCCACAGCGCCGCGGCGAGCGCAAACGCACGCCGGACGTGCGTGAGCCGCCCGTTCCTTCCGCGAAGTGCGCTGCCAGTCATCGCCGTATCCCCGATCCGTTGCTCCGCTTCGCATTCTAGGGAGCGGGGCGGTCGCGCAAACGATGAATAGAGGGGGCCTTTGCCGCGTTATTCGCCCGATTGCCGGTTGCGTCCGACGCCTACCATCGCTGTCATGGAAAAAAGCCTCTCGCGTCGCCATCCGGCGCGAGGGGCGTGCAGCGCTTCATACGGAGAGACGCACACATGCTGGACAAACTCGATGCGGAATTCGCGTTCGGCCGACAGGCGCTGGACGTGCGCGCCTACCGGCAGGAACTGCTGTCGTCGAACATCGCGAACTCCGACACGCCCGGCTACCAGGCCCGCGACGTCGATTTCGCGTCGACGCTCGCGCGCTCGCTGAAGCAGGCGGGCGGCGGCCTCGCGCCGAGCAACGCGGCGCAACTGCCGATGGCGCAGCCGGCCGGCGTGACGAACGGGATGTCGATGGTGTCGACGGCGGCGGGCCACATGGCCGGCACCGCGAAGCTGATCCCGACGGGCGGCCCGTCGGACGACTACGGCCGTGCGCAATACCGGATGCCGCTGCAGCCGTCGCTCGACGGCAACACGGTCGATCTCGACGTCGAGCGCGTGCAGTTCGCGAACAACGCGCTGCACTACCAGACCGGGATGACCGTGATGACCCAGCAGATCAAGGCGATGATCGCCGCGATCACGTCGAACCAGTGACGGCGCGTAGCGCCTCCGAATCCGAGCAAAAGGAGCTTCCATGCCCTCGTTGATGAACATCTTCGGCGTCGCCGGCTCGGCGCTGTCCGCGCAGTCGCAGCGCCTGAACGTCACCGCGTCGAACCTCGCGAACGCCGACAGCGCGACCGGCCCCGACGGCAAGCCGTACAAGGCCAAGCAGGTCGTGTTCGCGACCGACCCGATCGGCGGCGCGCGCACCGCGTCCGGCCAGGGCGTGGGCGGCGTGCGCGTGACGAAGGTGATGGACGACCCGTCGCCGATGAAGTCGACCTACGACCCGTCGAACCCGGCCGCCGATTCGAACGGCTACGTGCAGATGCCGAACGTCGATCCGGTGCAGGAGATGGTGAACATGATCTCGGCATCGCGCTCGTACCAGGCCAACGTCGAGACGCTGAACACCGCGAAGACGCTGATGCTCAAGACGCTGACGATCGGCTCGTAAGCCGCGCCGACCGACCTTACCGACCCGACAGTTCCGACAGAAGGCCACCCAGGATGACTTCCTCCAGCACGACGATCGGCAGCAACGGCACCAACGTGTCGAACCTGCCGACCGACACGATGAACACCAACAAAGTGTCGTCGACCAACGGCACGTCGGCGAGCGACCTGCAGGCGACGTTCCTGAAGCTGCTCGTCACGCAGTTGCAGAACCAGGATCCGACCAGCCCGGTCGACAGCTCGCAGATGACGTCGCAGCTCGCGCAGATCAACACGGTGAGCGGCATCGCGCAGCTGAACACGTCGCTCACGTCGCTGTCTTCGCAGCTCACGGCCGGCCAGCAGACGCAGGCCGCGCTGCTGATCGGCACGAACGTGCTCGCGCCGGGCAATGCGGTCGCGGTGAAGAGCGGCGCGGCGTCGCCGTTCGGCGTGTCGCTCGCGAGTTCGGTGTCGAACCTGACGATCACCGTGAAGAACGCGGCGGGCACCGTGGTGAACACGATCAACGCGGGCGCGCAGTCGGCCGGCACCGTGCCGTTCAACTGGACGCCGACCGACGCGGCGGGCAACGCACTGCCGGACGGCAAGTACACCGTCAGCGCGTCGTACACCGACAGCAACGGCACGCCGCAGCCGGCCACGACGCTCGCGGCGTCGACCGTGCAGAGCGTGATCAAGCAGGCGGACGGCACGGCGGGGCTCGTGCTGTCGAACGGCACGACCGTGGGGCTGACCCAGGTCGCCTCGATTTTCCCGAACACCGCGTCGTCGTCCGGCAGCGGCACCACCTCCAACTGATACTGATCGAGCAATCTCGAAACGGAGACCGAAATGGGTTATCAACAGGGTCTGAGCGGCCTCGCGGGTGCATCGAACGCGCTCGACGTGATCGGCAACAACATCGCGAACGCGAACACGGTCGGCTTCAAGTCGAGCACCGCGCAGTTCGCCGACATGTACGCGAACTCGGTCGCGACGTCGACCAACACGCAGATCGGTATCGGCACGTCGCTGAACGCGGTGCAGCAGAACTTCGGCCAGGGCACGATCAACACGACGAGCTCGTCGCTCGACGTCGCGATCAACGGCAACGGCTTCTTCCAGATGTCGAACAACGGCGTGACGACGTACTCGCGCGACGGCACGTTCCAGCGCGACAAGAACGGCTTCATCGTCGACTCGCAGGGCCGCAACCTGATGGGCTACGCAGCCAACGGCGGCGGCGTGATCAACACCGCGCAGACCGTGCCGCTGCAGGCGCCGACGAGCAACATCGCGCCGACCGCGACGACCAAGATCTCCGCGCAGTTCAACCTGAACTCGCAGGACACGGTGCCGACCAAGACGCCGTTCAGCGCGTCCGACAACACGACCTACAACTACTCGACGTCGATCCAGGTGTACGACTCGCTCGGCGGTTCGCAGGCGGTCAACATGTACTTCGTGAAGTCGGCGGCCGGCACGTGGGAAGCGTACGCGGGCGTGCAGGGCGGCGCCACGACGGATCTCGGCACGGTCACGTTCGACTCGTCGGGTGCGATCAAGAGCACGACCACGGGCACGCCGCCCGCGCCGACCACGTCGGTCGGCCAGTTCCAGTTCACGGTGCCGAACACCGACGGCTCGGCGACGCCGCAGAGCCTCACGCTCGACCTGACCGGCACGACGCAGTACGGCGGCAAGGACGGCGTGAACAACCTCGCGCAGGACGGCTACGCGAGCGGCACGCTGACGACCTACACGATCGGCGCCGACGGCAAGCTGACCGGCAACTACTCGAACGGCCAGACCGCGGTGCTCGGCCAGATCGCGCTCGCGAACTTCAACAACCCGAACGGGCTGGTGAACCTCGGCGGCAACCAGTACGCGGAAAGCTCCGCGTCGGGCGTGCCGCAGATCTCGGCGCCGGGCAGCACGAACCACGGCAAGCTGCAGGGCAGCGCGCTGGAAAACTCGAACGTCGACCTCACGTCGCAGCTCGTCAACCTGATCACCGCGCAGCGCAACTACCAGGCGAACGCGCAGACGATCAAGACGCAGCAGACCGTCGACCAGACGCTCATCAACCTGTAAGCGCGGATAACGGGCAGCCATGGACCGACTGATCTACACGGCGATGACGGGTGCGTCGCAGTCGCTCGACCAGCAGGCGATCGTCGCGAACAACCTCGCGAACGCGTCGACGACGGGCTTTCGCGCGCAGCTCGCGACGTATCGCGCGGTGCCGATGAATTTCGGCGACGGCAGCAACATCGACCCGACGACGACGCGCACCTACGTGCTCGCGTCGACGCCCGGCGCCGACTACGCGCCGGGTCCGATCACGCGCACCGGCAACCCGCTCGACGTCGCCGTGCAGGGCGCGGGCTGGCTGGCGGTGCAGGCGGCCGACGGCAGCGAGGCGTACACGCGCGCCGGCAACCTGCACGTCGACGAGAACGGCCAGCTCGTCAACGCGAGCAACCTGCCGGTGGTCGGCAACGGCGGCCCGATCTCGGTGCCCCCGAACGCGGAAGTGACGATCGGCAAGGACGGCACGATTTCCGCGCTGATGCCGGGCGACCCGCCGACGGCGGTCGCGATCGTCGACCAGATGAAGCTCGTGAACCCCGATCCGGCCACGCTCACGCGCGGCAACGACGGGCTGTTCCGTACCGCCGACGGCAATCCGGCCGACGCCGACCCGAACGTGGTCGTCACGCCGAATTCGCTCGAAGGCAGCAACGTCAACCCGGTGACCGCGATGGTCGCGATGATCGACAACGCGCGCGCGTTCCAGCTGCAGTCGAAGCTGATCCAGACGGCCGACCAGAACGAGCAGACGGCGAACCAGCTGCTCAATTTCAGCTGAGCGCCCGCGCCACCCTACGCAGGAGACCTGATAAATGAATCGTTCGCTCTACATCGCCGCGACCGGCATGAATGCGCAGCAAGCGCAGATGGACGTGATTTCGAACAACCTCGCGAACACCAGCACGAACGGCTTCAAGGCGTCGCGCGCGGTGTTCGAGGATCTGCTGTACCAGACCATCCGCCAGCCGGGCGCGAACTCGACGCAGCAGACGGAACTGCCGTCGGGCCTGCAGCTCGGCACCGGCGTGCAGCAGGTCGCGACCGAGCGCCGGTATACGCAGGGCGGCCTCACGCAGACCGGCAACGCGAAGGACGTCGCGATCAACGGCGCCGGCTTCTTCCAGGTGGTGATGCCGGACGGCACGAACGCCTACACGCGCGACGGCGCGTTCCAGACCAACGCGCAGGGCCAGCTCGTCACGTCGAGCGGCTACCAGGTCCTGCCGGCGATCACGATCCCGCAGAACGCGACGTCGCTGACCATCGGCAAGGACGGCGTCGTGACGGTCACGCAGGCGGGCTCGACCAATTCGGTGCAGATCGGCTCGCTGCAGGTCGCGACCTTCATCAACCCGGCCGGCCTCGAAGCGCGCGGCGAGAACCTGTTCTCCGAGACGACGTCGTCGGGCGCGCCGAACGTGTCGCAACCGGGCCTGAACGGCGCGGGCACGCTCAACCAGAACTACGTCGAAGCGTCGAACGTGAACGTCGTGCAGGAGCTCGTCAACATGATCCAGACGCAGCGTGCCTACGAGATCAACAGCAAGGCCGTGACGACGTCCGACCAGATGCTGCAGACCGTCACGCAGATGAAGAGCTAACCGGAACACCCGTCGTCGCCATGAAGCAGGTTCGCCTCCTCCCGTCAGCCACCGTCCGCGCCGCATGCGCGGTCGCGGTGGCGGCGTTCGCCGCCGGTTGCGCGCAGATTCCACGCGATCCGATCATCCAGCAGCCGATGACGGCGCAGCCGCCGACGCCGATGTCGATGCAGGCGCCCGGCTCGATCTACAACCCCGGCTACGCGGGGCGGCCGCTCTTCGAGGATCAGCGTCCGCGCAACGTCGGCGACATCCTGACGATCATGATCGCGGAGAACATCAACGCGACCAAGTCGTCGGGTGCGAACACGAACCGGCAGGGCAATACCGACTTCAACGTGCCGACGGCCGGCTTCCTAGGCGGGCTGTTCGCGAAGGCGAACCTGTCGGCCGCCGGCAACAACAAGTTCGCGGCGACCGGCGGCGCCAGCGCGGCGAACACGTTCAACGGCACGATCACGGTGACCGTCACCAACGTGCTGCCGAACGGCAACCTCGTGGTCAGCGGCGAGAAGCAGATGCTGATCAACCAGGGCAACGAATTCGTGCGCTTCTCGGGTGTCGTGAACCCGAACACGATCTCGGGCGCGAACTCGGTCTATTCGACGCAGGTCGCCGACGCGAAGATCGAATACTCGTCGAAGGGCTACATAAACGAAGCCGAGACGATGGGCTGGCTGCAGCGCTTCTTCCTCAACATCGCGCCGTGGTGATGACGATGCAGAAGACGCTTCTCGCCCGCTTCCCGGCCCGCGCGCATGCCGCCGCGCGGCTCGCCGTCGCGTTCGCGGCCGTGGCCGCGGCGTGCGTATTCGGCGCGGCGCCCGCGCACGCGGAACGCCTGAAGGATCTCGCGCAGATCCAGGGCGTGCGCGACAACCCGCTGATCGGCTATGGCCTCGTCGTCGGCCTCGACGGCACGGGTGACCAGACGATGCAGACGCCGTTCACGACGCAGACGCTCGCGAACATGCTCGCGAACCTCGGCATCTCGATCAACAACGGGTCGGCCAACGGCGGCGCGTCGCAGCTGAGCAACATGCAGCTGAAGAACGTCGCGGCCGTGATGGTGACCGCCACGCTGCCGCCGTTCGCGCGGCCGGGCGAGGCGCTCGACGTCACCGTGTCGTCGCTCGGCAACGCGAAGAGCCTGCGCGGCGGCACGCTGCTGCTGACGCCGCTGAAAGGCGCGGACGGCCAGGTCTATGCGCTCGCGCAGGGCAACATGGCGGTCGGCGGTGCCGGCGCCAGCGCGAACGGCAGCCGCGTGCAGGTGAACCAGCTCGCGGCCGGCCGGATCGTCGGCGGTGCGATCGTCGAGCGTTCGGTGCCGAACGCGATCGCGCAGATGAACGGCGTGCTGCAGCTGCAACTGAACGACATGGACTACGGCACCGCGCAGCGGATCGTGTCCGCGGTCAACTCGAGCTTCGGCCCGGGCACCGCGACGGCGCTCGACGGGCGCACGATCCAGCTCGCCGCGCCGGCCGATTCGGCGCAGCAGGTCGCGTTCATGGCGCGGCTGCAGAACCTCGACGTCAGCCCGGACAAGGCGGCGGCGAAGGTGATCCTGAACGCGCGCACCGGCTCGATCGTGATGAACCAGATGGTCACGCTGCAGAGCTGCGCGGTCGCGCACGGCAACCTGTCGGTCGTCGTCAACACGCAGCCGGTGGTGTCGCAGCCGGGGCCGTTCTCGAACGGGCAGACGGTGGTGGCGCAGCAGTCGCAGATCCAGCTGAAGCAGGACAACGGCGCGCTGAAAATGGTGACGGCCGGCGCGAATCTCGCCGACGTCGTGAAGGCGCTGAACACGCTCGGCGCGACGCCCGCGGACCTGATGTCGATCCTGCAGGCGATGAAGGCCGCCGGCGCGCTGCGCGCCGACCTGGAGATCATCTAAATGGCAGCCAGTCTCCCGAACGCGAACGACCTCACGCAGCGCTTTGCGCTCGACGTGCAGGGTTTCGACGCCCTGCGCGAGCAGGCGAAGCAATCGCCGCGGGCCGGCGCGAAGGCGGTCGCCGGCCAGTTCGACGCGATGTTCACGCAGATGATGCTCAAGAGCATGCGCGACGCGTCGCCCGACGGCGGGCTGTTCGATTCGCATACGTCGAAGATGTACACGTCGATGCTCGACCAGCAGCTCGCGCAGCAGATGTCGACGCGCGGGATCGGCGTGGCCGATGCGCTGATGAAGCAGTTGCTGCGCAATGCGGGGCAGGGCGCGGGCAGCGAAACGGCGGCCGACGTCGGCGCGGCCGGGCTGGGCGCGGACGGCTTCGGCGCGTCCGGCAACGAAGGCGGTCTCGCCGCGATGAACGCGATGGCGAAGGCCTACGCGAACGCGGCCAACAACGGCGGGCTCGCCGGCACGCGCGGCTACTCGGCCGGCAGCGCGCTGACGCCGCCGCTGAAGGGCGCGAGCGGCGTGCAGGATGCCGACGCGTTCGTCGACCGGCTCGCGGCCCCCGCGCAGGCGGCCAGCGCGTCGACCGGCATTCCGGCACGCTTCATCGTCGGCCAGGCCGCGCTCGAATCGGGCTGGGGCAAGCGCGAGATCCGCGCGACCGACGGCTCGACGAGCTACAACGTGTTCGGCATCAAGGCGACCAAGGGCTGGACCGGCCGCACGGTGTCGGCGCTGACCACGGAATACGTGAACGGCACGCCGCGCCGCGTGGTCGCGAAATTCCGTGCGTACGATTCGTACGAGCACGCGATGACCGATTACGCGAACCTGCTGAAGAACAACCCGCGCTACTCGGGCGTGCTGAGCGCGAGCCGCAGCGTCGAAGGCTTCGCGCACGGGATGCAGAAGGCCGGCTACGCGACCGACCCGAATTACGCGAAAAAGCTGATCTCGATCATGCAGCAGATCGGCTGACGGCCCCGTCGGCGACTGCCTGTTGCACCCCTCTGGACCGCGCCCGGCAGCCCGCCGCGCGCGGTTTCAACGTTTGCGCGAAAAAAATCCCCAATTCGATCTAAACTTTCGGTCAGCACTGCCGCTAAGTGTGAGAGACCTGCGACCGGGCCCCGTTCTGGCCCGGTTTTATTGCGCACCGGTTGCCCGGGCGCCCATGACAAGAATGACCGGCTAGCCATGAATATCGAAACGTCGACGGACCCCAGCCTGGATGCAGGCCACTCCGGGCCCGACTATGCCCGCCGCAATCCACTGGAAATCGGCGTGCAGCTGCGCAACCTCGTCAATCGCGGCGATTTCCTGACCGTCCAGTACCCGGGCGGCCAGCTCGTCACGCGCCTGCTCGAGGTGGATGTCGGCGCGCGGACGTTTACGTTCGACTGGGGTGCGCTGTCGGAGCAGAACGCCGGCATCCTCGGCGCGTCGCACTGCACGTTCGCGGCCGCGCCGGAGGGCGTGCGCGTCGAATTCTCCACGGGCACGCCGCGCGAGACGCGCTACGAGGGGCTGCCCGCGTTCGTCGCCGATTTCCCCGACGTGCTGATGTGCATCCAGCGCCGCGAATATTTCCGCGTCGATGCGCCGATCGTCGATCCGTTCCTGTGCCGCGGCAAGCTCCCGGACGGCGAAAGCTTCGTATTCGAGGTGCATAACCTGTCGCTCGGCGGCGTGGGGCTGCGCACGGCCGACGAGCGCGTCGAGGCGCTCGAGGTCGGCACGCTGCTGCCCGACGTCGAGCTCACGCTGACCGGCCACGGCAAGCTGTCGCTCGACCTGCAGCTCGTGTCGCAGCGTTCGACGCAGATGCCGAACGGGTCGCGGCGCTACCAGCTCGGCTTCCGCTACATGTCGCTGCCGGGCAGCGCGGAGAACACGCTGCAGCGGCTGATCACGCAGCTCGAGATGAAGCGCCGCTCGCTCGCGCGGGCCTGACGCGCAAGCGGCCGGCCCCACCCGGGGCGGCCCACACGACGTTTGCGGCACCCTCGGCCGCACGCCTGAACCGGCGACGCGCACGTGCGCGTCGCGCGTGCATTTTTTCCCTCAATTTTTTCGATCGGCGGCCGTTATACCGGGAGTCACGCAACCCGGCGGCCGCGACGCGCGGCCGGCTCATCAGGATCGCGCATGTCCAACACACTCATGAACCTCGGCGTCAGCGGCCTGAATGCCGCGCTCTGGGGCCTCACGACGACCAGCAACAACATCAGCAACGCGGCGACGCCCGGCTATTCGGTCCAGCGGCCCGTGTATGCGGAAGCGAGCAGCCAATACTCGGGCAGCGGTTACATGCCGCAAGGCGTGAACACTGTCACCGTGCAGCGGCAGTACAGCCAGTACCTGAGCGACCAGCTGAACACCGCGCAGACGCAGGGTGGCGCGCTGTCGACGTGGTACACGCTCGTCGCGCAACTGAACAATTACATCGGCAGCCCGACGGCGGGGATCTCGACCGGGATCACGAGCTACTTCACCGGGCTGCAGAACGTCGCGAACAATGCGTCCGACCCGTCGGTGCGGCAGACCGCGATCAGCAACGCGCAGACGCTGGCCAACCAGCTCAACGCGGCCGGCCAGCAGTACGACGCGCTGCGCCAGAGCGTGAACACGCAGCTCACCAGCACCGTGTCGCAGATCAACACGTACACCGCGCAGATCGCGCAGCTGAACCAGCAGATCGCGGCGGCGAGCAGCCAGGGGCAGCCGCCGAACCAGCTGCTGGACCAGCGCGACCTCGCGGTGTCGAACCTGTCGGGCCTGGCCGGTATCCAGGTCGTGCGCAACGACAGCGGTTACAGCGTGTTCATGTCGGGTGGCCAACCGCTCGTCGTCGCCGACAAGAGCTACCAGCTTGCGGCCGTCACGTCGCCGTCGGATCCGAGCGAACTGACCGTCGTGTCGCAGGGGATCGCCGGCGCGAAGCCGCAGGGGCCGAACCAGGCGTTGCCCGATTCGTCGCTGTCGGGCGGCACGCTCGGCGGCCTGCTCGCGTTCCGCAGCCAGACGCTCGACCCCGCACAGGCCCAGCTCGGCGCGATCGCGACCAGCTTCGCCGCGCAGGTCAACGCGCAGAACGCGCTTGGCATCGACCTGTCGGGCAACAAGGGCGGCAACCTGTTCTCGACGCCGTCGCCGACCGTGTACGCGAACCAGGGCAATACCGGCAACGCGTCGCTGTCCGTGTCGTTCGCGAACGCGTCGCAGCCGACGACGAGCGACTACACGCTGTCGTTCGACGGCGCGAACTACACGCTGACCGACCGCGCGAGCGGCGCGGTGGTCGACCAGAAGGCGGGGCCGATGCCGGTTTCGCTCGGCGGGCTGAATTTCTCGACCGCGACCAGCACGCAGATGCAGCCGGGTGACAAGTTCACCGTGCTGCCGACGCGCGGCGCGCTGAACGGCTTCGGCCTCGCCACGACGAGCGCGTTGGCGATCGCGGCAGCATCGCCGGCCGTCACGTCGGCGGCGAGCACCAACACCGGCACGGGCAAGATCACGCTGGGCGGCGTCACCGCGGGCTACCAAGTGCCGACGACCAAGCTGACCTATGACGCGACGGCGAAGACGCTGACGGGTTTCCCGGTCGGCACCACGGTGACGATCGGCACCACGCCGCCGACGTCGGTCACGATCAAAACCCCGACGGACACCGTCCCGTACGATCCGGCGGCCGGTGCGACGATGACGATGTCGGGAACGGCCGCGGGCGCGCTCAACGGCGTGAGCGTCACGCTGTCCGGCGCACCGGCGACCGGCGACTCGTTCACGATCGGGCCGTATGCGGGCGGCACCAGCGACGGCTCCAATGCGCTCGCGCTGTCGAAGCTGGTCAACGCGAAGGCGTTCGGCAACGGCACGATGACGCTCACGGGCGCGTATGCGAGCTACGTGAACGGCATCGGCAACACGACGACCCAGCTGAAATCGTCGAGCGCCGCGCAGACCGGGCTGATCGGCCAGATCACCCAGTCCCAGCAGTCGGTGTCGGGCGTGAACACGAACGAGGAAGCGGCCAACCTGATGCAGTACCAGCAGTTCTACCAGGCGAACGCGAAGGTGATCCAGACGGCGGCGACGCTGTTCCAGACCGTGCTCGGCCTGTTCAATTGACCGGATTCGAAGGATAGAAGCGATGCGGATTTCCAGCGCCCAGTTCTTCCAGCTGAACGTTTCACAAATGAACGATCAGCAGACCCAGCTTGCGCAGCTGTATCAGCAGATCTCGAGCGGTGTGAGCCTGCAGACGGCGGCGGACAATCCGGCCGGCGCGGCGCAGGCCGTGCAGCTGTCGATGACGTCGGCGACGCTGTCGCAGTACGCGACCAACCAGAACGCGGCGCTCGCGTCGCTGCAGGCCGAGGACCAGACGCTGCAGAACGTGAGCACCGTGCTGACGAACACGCAGTCGCTGCTCGTGCGCGCCGGCGACGGTTCGATGTCCGACAGCGACCGCTCGGCGCTCGCCACGCAGCTGCAGGGTTACCGCGACCAGTTGATGACGCTCGCGAACACCAACGACGGCGCGGGCAACTACCTGTTCGCCGGCACGAAGAATTCGGCGGCGCCGTTTTCGACGACGGCGAGCGGCAGCGTCGCCTATGTCGGCGACACCGGCACGCGCCAGGTGCAGATCGCCGATTCGAGCACCGTGTCGCAAGGCGACTCGGGCGCGGCCGTCTTCATGTCGGTGCAGGCGATCGGCAGCTCGCCGGTGCCGTCGGCCGGCGCGGGCAACACGGGCACCGGCACGATCGGCGCGGTCACGGTGACGAACCCGGCGATCGCGACGAACGGCCATCAGTTCTTGATCACATTTGGCGGCACGGCCGCCGCGCCGACCTACACCGTGACCGACAACTCGGTCACCCCGCCGACCACCACGCCGGCGCAGGCCTATTCGTCGGGCGCGGCGATCTCGCTCGGCAGCGGAATGACGGTGGCGGTGTCGGGCACGCCGTCCGCCGGCGACAAGTTTGCTGTCGAGCCGGCGCCGCAGGCGAGCGGCGGCTCGGACGTGTTCTCGACGCTCGACGCGATGATCGCGGCGCTGAAGACGCCCGTGACGGGCAACGCGGTGGCGACCGCGGCGCTGAAGAACGCGCTGATGACCGGCTCGACCAAGCTTGGCAACACGATGCGCAACGTCACGACGATTCAGGCATCGGTCGGTGGCCGCGAGCAGGAAGTCAAGGCAATGCAGGCCGTTAACCAGACCGCGTCGCTGCAGGTCACCAGCAACCTGTCCGACCTGACGAGCACCAACATGGTGACGACGATCAGCCAGTTCCTGCAGATGCAGAACGCGCTGACCGGCTCGCAGAAGGCGTACGCGCAGTTGCAGAACCTGTCGCTGTTCCAGTACATCAACCCCTGATGCAAGCCGCGCCGGCCGCGATGTGAGCGCCCGCTTGCGTCGCGGCCGGCGTCGGTCGCCGCCCGCGCGTGTCCCCGTCCGGGCGGGCGCTTCACCGGGCCGCACCATCGTGCCCCGTTTCGCACATGCGGCAAGCCGCGCATCGTGCACGCTGGCCCCGCTCGGCGGCCCGCTTTTCAGCCTGCTTGCCAGCCCCATTTCCGCTCCGTAAACTCGCGCCAGATTCCAGACCGGCGCATCCTCCGCAGCCGGCGACCGACAGGAGCCCTTTTCCCCCATGTCCGATTCCTACTTCCCGCGCTGGCGGGTGCAATCGACCGGCGCGGCCTCGCGCGTGGTCGGCCCCGACGAGCGCCTCGCGTGGCCGCAGATGGTCGCGATGGGCGTGCAGCACGTCGTCGCGATGTTCGGCTCGACCGTGCTCGCGCCGCTGCTGATGGGCTTCGACCCGAACCTGTGCATCTTCATGTCGGGCATCGGCACGCTGCTGTTCTTCGTGCTGGTCGGCGGCCGCGTGCCGAGCTACCTCGGCTCGAGCTTTGCGTTCATCGGCCTCGTGATCGCGGTGACCGGCTACGGAGGCAGCGGCCCGAACCCGAACATTCCGGTCGCGCTCGGCGGGATCGTCGCGTGCGGCGTCGTGTACGTCGCGCTCGGCCTGCTGGTGCAGGCGATCGGCACGCGCTGGATCGAGACGCTGATGCCGCCCGTCGTGACCGGCGCGGTGGTCGCGGTGATCGGGCTGAACCTCGCGCCGATCGCGGTCAAGGGCGTGTCCGGGTCGACCTTCGAATCGGTGATGGCGCTGGTCACGGTGCTGTGCGTCGGCGGCGTCGCGGTGTTCTCGCGCGGCATGGTGCAGCGCCTGCTGATCCTGGTCGGGCTGGTGATCGCCTACGCGATCTACGCGGTCGCGACCAACGGGATGGGGCTCGGCAAGCCGATCGATTTCTCGATCGTCGGGCAGGCGGCCTGGTTCGGGGTGCCGAGCTTCCGCGCGCCGGTGTTCGATCCGCACGCGATGCTGATGCTCGCGCCGATCGCGGTGATCCTGGTCGCGGAAAACCTCGGCCACATCAAGGCCGTCAGCGCGATGACGGGCACCAGCCTCGATCGCTACGTGGGCCGCGCGTTCATTGGCGACGGGCTCGCGACGATCGTGTCGGGCAGCGTCGGCGGCACGGGCGTGACGACCTACGCGGAGAACATCGGCGTGATGGCCGTCACGCGGATCTACTCGACGCTCGTGTTCGCGGTCGCCGCGGTGATCGCGATCGTGCTCGGCTTCTCGCCGAAGTTCGGCGCGGTGATCCAGACGATTCCGGGCCCGGTGCTGGGCGGCGTGTCGATCGTCGTGTTCGGGCTGATCGCGGTGACGGGCGCGCGGATCTGGGTCGTCAACAAGGTCGACTTCTCCGACAACCGCAACCTGATCGTCGCGGCCGTCACGCTGGTGCTCGGCGCCGGCGACTTCTCGCTGAAGATCGGCGGCTTCGGGCTCGGCGGGATCGGCACCGCGACGTTCGGCGCGATCATCCTGTACGCGATCCTGCGCAAGGAAAAGGAACCGGGCCCGGTGGTCTGAGCTTCCGGCGGGCGGCGTCCTGCCGCCCGCGTCGTCTTTTGCGTCGAACGTCGAGGCGCTACGCGCCGACGTTCGACTGCGTCTGCAGCCACGCGCAGAACTGCGCGACGAGCGGATCGTCCGCCGGCGCGCGCGGCGCGATCCACCAGTAGCTGCGCGTTGCGATGCGCGGCCCCTCCAGCGGCATCACCAGCCGGCCGCTCGCGAGTTCGTCGTCGATCAGCGGCAACGGGCCGAGCGCGACGCCCAGGCCGTCGACAGCCGCCTGCAGTGCCAGGTAGAAGTGGTCGAACGACTGTCGCTTGCGCCCCTTCATCGCCACGCCGGCCGCCGCGAACCAGTCGCGCCAGCCTTCCGGCCGCGTATCCGAATGCAGCAGCACATGGCGCGCGAGATCGTCCGCGCGCGCGATCGGCGCGCGCTTGAGCAGCGCGGGGCTGCAGACCGGAATCACGCTTTCGTCGAGGAAGTGGCCGCTCGTGCAGTTCGGCCAGTGGCCGGGGCCGCGGCGGATCGCGACATCGAAGCCGTCGAGCGTGTCGAGCGGCGCGTTCGACGTCGACAGCTTCAGCTCGACGTTCGGCACGTCGCGCTGGAACCGCGACAGGCGCGGCAGCAGCCATTTCATCGCGAAGGTCGGCAGCGCATTGATGCGCAGCACGCGTGCCGCGCCCGTGTTGCGCAACTGCTCGGTCGCGAGCGCGATGCTGTCGAACGCCGCGCGCACGGTGTCCAGATAGCGGCGGCCTTCGTCGGTGAGCTTCACGCGCTTGCCGTAGCGGTGGAACACCGGCTTGCCGAGCCAGGCCTCGAACCCGGCGATCTGCCGGCTGATGGCACCGTGAGTCACATGCAGCTCGTCGCCGGCGGCGCTGAAGCTTTCATGTCGTGCCGCGGCTTCAAAGGCCCGAAGCGCGGAAAAGGGCGGGAGATCGCGTGCCATGCTTGTGATTCTAGATCACAAGGGCGCGCCGATAAAATCGTTTTGCCGGTATTCCGAACGGCGGTAACCTCGGGTCACCGTTTGATAAGGAACCCCATGCAATCCGCTTCTCCGCCGGCCGCCCCGCCGCCGGCCGCCTCACCCCGCAGCGTCGGCCTCGCCGAGCTGTTCACCGGTTTCCTGTCGCTTGGCCTCATGTCGTTCGGCGGCGCGCTGCCGTTCGCGCGGCGCACCATCGTCGAAGAGCGCAAGTGGCTCTCCGCCGACGAATTCACCGATCTGCTCGGGCTGTGCCAGTTCCTGCCGGGCGGCAACGTGATCAACCTGTCGGTGGCCGTCGGCATGCGCTTTCGCGGCATCGCCGGCGCGTTCGCCGGCATTCTCGGGCTGATCGCGGGCCCGACGCTCGTCGTCGTCGCGCTCGGCGTGCTGTACGCGAAGACGCAGAACGATCCGCGCGTGCAGCACCTGTTCGCGGGGCTCGCCGCGGCGGCAGCCGGGCTGCTCGTCGCGATGGCCGTGAAGGTCTTGAAGCCGCTGCGGCATGCGCGCGCGGCGGCCGGCATCGCGGCGCTCGCGTTCGTCGCGATCGCGGTGCTGCGCATTCCGCTGCTGACCGCGATGCTCGTGCTGACGCCGGTCAGCATCTGGCTCGCGTCGCGGCGCCGCGACGCGGGCACGCCGCAGCCGGCGCCGGCCGCGGCGCGCGACACGCAGCGAGGAGACCGGCCATGAACGACACGCTGATCGCCATCGCGACGATCTTCAGCCAGTTGTCGCTGCTCGCGTTCGGCGGCGGCAACACGATCCTGCCGGAGATGCAGCGGCAGGTCGTCGACGTCCATCACTGGATGAGCGCGCACGAGTTCACCGCGCTGTTCGCGCTGGCCCAGGCCGCGCCCGGGCCGAACATGATGATCGTGTCGCTGGTCGGCTGGCACGTGGCCGGCTGGAGCGGGCTGCTGGTCGCGTCGCTCGCGAAGTTCGGGCCGTCGTCGATCGTCACCGTGCTCGCGCTGCATGCGTGGGAGCGCTTTCGCGACCGGCCGTGGCGCCGCTACGTGCAGCAGGGGATGATGCCGGTCACCGCCGGGCTCGTCGCGGCGAGCGCGGTGCTGATCTCCGAGGCATCGAACCGCACTGCGATCCAGTGGGGCATCACGGCCGCGTGCGCGGTGCTCGCGTGGCGCACGCGCATCCATCCGCTGTGGCTGCTCGCGGGCGGCGCGCTGATTGGCCTGACGGGCATCGGGCAGTGAGCGGCGCACTTTGACCGCCCGTGCGCCATACTGGCGCGAATCTTCACGGGAGGCTCGATGGATCTCGACGGCGCCAGCCGCAATCTCACTGTCGCCGCGTTGCTGACGCTGTCCGGCGGCTACCTCGACGCGTACACGTATGTCGGCCACGGCCACGTGTTCGCGAACACGATGACCGGCAACGTCGCGCTGCTCGGCATCAACCTGTCGGCCGGCGAGTGGGCCGCCGCGCTGCATCACGTGCCGCCGCTCGTCGGCTTCACGATCGCGGTGTTCGTGGCGCACCTGCTCGGGCTTGCCGCGCAGCGCGGCTGGATGAAGCACACGGCGTTCGCGAGCCTGCTCGTCGAGATCGCCTTTCTCGGCGTCGCCGCGAGCGGCCTCGTCGGCGTGTCGAGTGCGTGGCTGATTCCGGGCATCTCGTTCGTCGCGACGCTGCAGACGCTGTCGTTCACGCATCTCGAGGCGCTGTCGTACACGTCGGTGATGACCACCGGCAACCTGCGGCGCGCCGCGCAGAAGCTGTTCGTCGGGCTGATCCCGCGCTGCGACGCGGGTGCGCTGCACGACTCGGCGCTGCTCGCGACGATCAGCTTCTGCTTCCTGGCCGGGGCGGTGGTCGGCGGCCTCGTCACGCGGCTCGTGCCGGAGGTCGCGCTGTGGGGCGCCGTGCTGCTGCTCGTTGGCGCGTTCGCGGAAATCGTGCGGCGTGCGTGGCGCCGCGCGGGGAACGGCGGTGCGGGCGGCGAGGGCAGTAACGACGACGCGGGCGACGGCAGCGACGGGGCGACGCAAACGGCCTGACGGCAACCCGCAACCCGCAACCCGCAACCCGCAACCCGCAACCCGCAACCCGCAACCCGCAACCCGCAACCCGCAACCCGCAACCCGCAACCCGCAACCCGCAACCCGTAACCCGTAACCCGCAACCCGTAACCCGCTGCACCGATCGCGCCGACCATTTCGCCACGATCGGCGTGACCGCGTCGCGCCATCGCCGAACCTTGCCGCGGCGCGCCGCGCGGGCCCGCCGCGCGAACCGTTGTTCCCGGACGACAATCGCGCGATT
The DNA here is from genome assembly GCF_011753045.1 of Burkholderia sp. Ap-955. Lineage (NCBI taxonomy): Bacteria > Pseudomonadati > Pseudomonadota > Betaproteobacteria > Burkholderiales > Burkholderiaceae > Burkholderia > Burkholderia sp. Ap-955. Next base: position 8,229 of record NZ_VWWH01000098.1, on the reverse strand, counting down.
GCCGCGCATTTCAATTTCTTTCAGCGATTGCAGTCGTCATATGATTCAGCCCACATCGCGCGCGCCAAGAACGTGAGCGATCGCCACCCGGCAGCGCACGCGGCCGGCCATGAATGGAGACACCTACAAAAAGGAAAGCTCATGAAGCAGACCACCCGACTCGCAGCCATCGCAGGGGGCGCCGCGCTCGCATTTGCCAGCCAGTACGCGGCCGCACAAAGCTCGGTCACGCTCTGGGGCGTCGCCGACGCCAGCATCCGTTACCTGACCAACGCCAACGCCAAGAACGACGGCCTGCTGTCGATGACCAACGGCGCGATTACGAACAGCCGCTTCGGCATCTACGGCACGGAAGACCTCGGCGGCGGCCTGAAGGCCGTGTTCAACCTCGAGAGCGGCGTGAACCTGCAGAACGGCGCCTTCGCCGACAGCGGCCGCCTGTTCAACCGCGCAGCGTACGTCGGCCTGCAGAGCCCGTACGGCACGGTGACCCTCGGCCGTCAGAAGACCCCGCTGTTCGACCTGCTGTCGGATACCTACGATCCGCTGACGGTCGGTAACTACCTCGAAAACGCGTGGCTGCCGGTCGCACTCGGCGGCGGCCTGTATGCGGACAACCAGATCAAGTACACGGGCAAGTTCGAAGGCCTGACCGCGAAAGCGATGTACTCGACCGGCACCAACTACGAATCGACCGGCGCGGGCGGCTTCTCGGGCCAGATCCCGGGTTCGCTCGGCAAGGGCAATGCGTGGGGCGTGTCGCTGTCGTACGTGATGGGCCCGCTCAGCATCGCGGCCGGCGCGCAGCAGAACAGCGACAACTCGGCGCGCAAGCAGACGATCTACCACGCGAACGTCGTGTATGCGTTCAGCAAGGCGAAGATCTACGCGGGCTACCTGCGCTCGAAGGACGACACGGGCTTCGTCGACAGCCTGCTCGCACAGCAGACGATTCCGGTCGCGAAGGGCACCGGCCGGATCGACGACGGTCCGTTCGCGGGCGTGAGCTGGCAGGTCAGCGCGCCGCTGACGCTGACGGGCGCGTTCTACTACGACCACATGCGCAATGCGATGACCACCAACGGCACGCTCGCGAGCGGCAACCGCTACGCGATCGTCGGCATCGCTGAGTACGCGCTCAGCAAGCGCACGGAAGTCTACGGCACCGTCGACTTCAACAAGACGAACGGCGCGGCGAACGTCGAACTGCCGGGTCGCAGCAACCAGACCGGCATCGCGATCGGCCTGCGCAATATCTTCTGACGAACGTCGGAACGCATGGGCCGGCTTCGTCCGGCCTGTATCGAAGGGGCGCCGCGAGGCGCCTCTTTTTTTCGTCACGCGACCTTCATGCGCGCGCACGACTATTCGGCGAATGCTTCATCACGAGACCCCCGCGCCGTAAGGGTTTCGTCGGCAATCCAGAACATACTTTTACAGTGCGCGCGACGGCTTTCCGCTACGCTGCGTGCATCGCCCGTTGCGTGCCGCCTGGCGCGCGCGTGCGTCGTTCCGGTTGCGCTCGGCGAGTGCGGCCGGCCTGGTGCGTAACTTGTGTATCCGGTGATGACAATCGCGGTCCGCCGGTTTTTTTTCGTGGGACGATGCGCTCACGATTTTCTTGAAAGGGGATGACGATGGGTATCCTGAACACCGTGGGTGAAATCGCTGGCGCGGTCGCCGCTGTCGAAGGCGCGGAAAAGCTGGATCCGGATGCGGGCCTGCTGACCAAGGCGGCCGCTGCCGTCGCCGGCTTCAAGGGTGCGGAAGCGATCGAAGGCATGCTCGAGAAGAAGAAGGAAGACCAGCCCGAACAGGCTGCAGACGACACGCAGGCGACGGACGGCAGCGACACGTCGCAGGCATGAGCATGGCGGCTGGTCCGGCCGTGGGCGCGCCCTTCGCGCGCCCGGGCGGACCGGTGCCGCGCAGCCGGCAGGTCGGGCATGCGGTCGATCGGTGACGCATGACACACCCGGCGGCTGGTTTGACCGGCGAGAGGCAACGTCTCTCGCCGTTTTTTATTGGGCGCGCGCCGGGCTGCACCGTGCGCCGCAAGAATGCCGGAATCTTGCTATCGTGCCTTCATCCGAACTGCGATGAGGGAATGCGATGGATTTCGACTACGACCTGTTCGTCATCGGCGCCGGCTCGGGCGGCGTGCGGCTCGCACGCATGTCCGCGTCATACGGCGCGCGAGTCGGCATAGCGGAAGAAGAGCAGATCGGCGGCACCTGCGTGCTGCGCGGCTGCATTCCGAAGAAGCTGCTCGTCTACGCATCGCACTACCCGCATGAAGTCGAGGACGCGAAGGGCTTCGGCTGGACCTTCGGCGCCGGCACGCTCGACTGGCCCGCGCTGATCGCCGCGAAGGATCGCGAGATCAACCGGCTCAGCGATATCTACATCAACCTGCTGCGGCAATCGGGCGTCGAGATGCACGCGGGGCGCGCGACGCTCGTCGATGCGCATACGGTCGCGATCGGCGAACGCACGATCCGCGCGCGCCACATCGCGATCGCGACCGGCTCGCGTCCGTCGATGCCGGCGCGGCCCGGCATCGAGCATGCGATCACGTCGCGCGAGGCGCTGTCGCTTGCCGCGCTGCCCCAACGCATCGCGGTGGTCGGCGGCGGCTATATCGCGGTCGAGTTCGCGGGCATCTTCAACGGCTTCGGCAGCCACGTCGACCTGTTCTATCGCGGCGAGAAGATCCTGCGCGGCTTCGACGACGACGTGCGCCAGTTCCTGACCGACGAGATGACGAAACAGGGTGTCACGATCCATGGACGCTCGGTGGTCGAGTCGATCGAGCGCGCGGACGACGGCACGCTGAGCGTGCGCGTCGGCGCTGCGCGGCACGGGCCGTACGACCAGGTGCTTTATGCGACCGGCCGCGTGCCGAACGTCGACGGCCTCGGGCTCGAGCAGGCGGGCGTGATGCTCGACGCGCGTGGCGCGATCGCCGTCGATGCGTATTCGGCGACGTCGGTGCCGTCGATCCACGCGATCGGCGACGTCACGTCGCGGCCGCAGCTCACGCCGGTCGCGACGCGCGACGGCGGGCTGCTCGCCCGCACGCTGTTCGGCGGGTCGCGCGTCGCGGCCGATCACGAATGGGTGCCGTCGGCGGTGTTCAGCCAGCCCGAGGTCGCGACGGTCGGGCTCACGGAGGCGACCGCGCGCGACCTGTACGACGGCGACGTCGATATCTACCGCACATCGTTCAAGGCGCTGCGTCATACGCTGTCGGGCCGCGACGAGCGCACGCTGATGAAGCTGGTCGTCGCGCGCGACAGCCAGCGCGTGGTCGGCGCGCACATGGTCGGCCGCGATGCGGGCGAAATCATCCAGGGCATCGCGATCGCGATTCGCGCGGGCGCGACGAAGGCGCAGTTCGACGACACGATCGGCATTCACCCGACCGCGGCCGAGGAGTTCGTGACGATGCGGCAGAAGGTGGCGGATTAGCGGGGCGCGTCAGCGCACGGCGGCAAACGAACGGCTGCGTGTCGGCGCGGCCGTTTCTCGTTGAGGTGGCCGCCGCTCAATGCACGCCGAACGCGTCGAGCAGCCGGTACCAGCTCATCGCGAGCACCAGCGCCGGCGTGCGCAATGCCTCGCCGCCGGGGAAGTCGCGATGGCGTATCTTGTCGAACAGATCGAAGCGGCTCGCCTGTCCGTTGATCGCCTCGGCGATCAGCTTGCCCGCGAGCGCGGTCGTGTTCACGCCGTGCCCCGAGAACCCCTGCGCGAAATACATCGTCGGCGCGATGCGGCCGAAGTGCGGCGCGCGGTTCATCGTGATGTCGACGAAGCCGCCCCACGCGTAATCGACCTTCACGTCCGCCAACTGCGGGAACGTCTTCAGCATGTCCGCGCGCATCGCCGCCGCGAGATCGCGCGGCTCCCGCGTCGAATAGCTGACCTTACCGCCCCACACGAGCCGCGTGTCGGGCGCCGGCCGGAAATAGTCGAGCACGAAACGGCTGTCGCAGATTGCCGCGCGTGCGGGCATCAGCGCGGCGGCGCGCGCGTCGCCGAGCGGCTCGGTCGCGATCACGTAGGTGCCGACCGGCATGATCTTCTTCGACAGCGCGGGCGCGAGCGTGCCGACGAAGGTATTGCACGCGAGCACGACGAAGCGCGCGCGCACGTTGCCGCCGCTCGTCTCGACCACATGTCCGCCCGTGACGTCGCGCACGCGCGTCACGCAACTGTCCTCGTGGATGCGCACGCCCGCCTCGGTCGCCGCGCGGGCGAGGCCGAGCGTGTAGTTGAGCGGATGCAGGTGGCCGCTGTCCGGGTCGTACAGGCCGCCGCAATAGCGCTCGGACTGCACGTAGTCACCGAGTTCGTCGGCTTCGACGAAGTGGAAGCGGTCGTAGCCGAAGCGCTTCGCGGCTTCGTCGCGCCAGCGCTTCAGCCCGTCGGCATCGCGCTCGGTGTTCGCGGCGGTGAGATAGCCGGGCACCAGCGCGCAGTCGATGTCGTGCTGTGCGATGCGCGACTTCACGAGCGACAACGTTTCGAGCCCCATGTCCCAGATGCGCTTCACGTCGCCTTCCGGCATGAATTGCCCGAACGTGTCGATGTCGCACGCGAACCCGCCGATCAGCTGGCCGCCGTTGCGGCCGCTCGCCGCCCATCCGACCCGCGACGCTTCGAGCACGGTCACCGAATGGCCACGCTCGGCGAGGTTGAGCGCGGCGGACAGGCCCGTGAGGCCCGCGCCGATCACGCACACGTCGGCATCGATCGTGCCGGCGAGCGGCGCGTGGCGGGTCGTATCGTTGGCGGTCGCCGCGTAGTAGGACGCGGCGTGCGGCTGGTTGGCGAATGTCTGCATGGTCAGGAGAACGGTGAAAGTGGGCTCAGAACAGTTCGCGCACGCGGTGGTACAGCATCCCGAGTTCGAGCGCGGGTTGCCGCCACGCGTCGCCGCCGGGGAAGCGGCGGTGACGCATGCGCGCGAACAGGTCGAACGCGCGCGTGTCGCCCGCGATCGCGCCGGCGACCGCGCGTCCGGCGATGCCGGTGAGTGCGACGCCGTGGCCACTGAAGCCCTGGACGTAGAAGAAGTTCGGATCGAGTGCGCCAAAATCCGGCGCGCGGTTGCGCGTGACGTCGACGAAGCCGCCCCACGCATGGTCGACGCGCACGTCGCCGAGCTGCGGGAACACGCCGACCATGCGGCACCGGATCGTTTCGGCGAGTGTGGCGGGCGACGCGCCGGCCGAATTCGCGCGGCCGCCGAACAGCATCCGGTGGTCGGCCGACAGCCGGAAATAGTCGAGGAAGAAGTTGTTGTCGCACACGGCTTCGCGCTGCGCGATCAGCGCGTCGGCGCGCGCCTGGCCGAGCGGCTCGGTCGCGATGATATACGACGCGATCGGTGCGATGCGGGCGGCCGTCGCGGCCGGCAGCACGCCGCCGGGGCCCGCGTTGCAGCACGACACGACGAAGCGGCAGCGCACGTCGCCCGTTGGCGTGCGCACGATGGGCCGCTCGCCGCGCACGATGTCGAGCGCGGGCGTGTTCGCGTACAACGCGACGCCTTCGCGCCGCGCGGCATCGGCGAGGCCGAGGCAGTACTTGAGCGGATGCAGGTGGCCCGACAGCGGATCGTAGACGCCTGCGAGATAGCGCGTCGATGCGATGCGCGCGCGGATCTCGCCGGTGTCGAGCCACGACAGCGACGGATGGCCCCAGCGCTGGGTCGCGGCGTCCATCCACGCGTGCAGGTCGTCGATGCGGCGCGGTTTCGTCGCGACCGTCAGGTAGCCGCGCGTGAAGTCGCAGTCGATCCCGTAACGCGCGATCCGCTCGGCGATCAGCGCGACGCCGTCGAGCGACAGCGACCACGCGGCGCGCGCGCCGTCGGCGCCGAGCTGCCGCTCGACTTCCTCGTCCTTCGCGAAGCCGGTGATCGCCTGGCCGCCGTTGCGGCCCGACGCGCCCCAGCCGGGCCAGTGTGCGTCGATCACCGCGACGGACAGCCCACGTGCGCGGCAGTCGAGCGCCGTCGACAGGCCCGCGAAGCCGGCGCCGATCACGCAGACGTCGACGTCGATCGTCCCGTCGAGCGCCGGGTCGTCCACGGCGGGGCGCACGGCCGTCGCTTCGTAGTACGAGTCGCGCGCGAGCGCGTCGGCGCGGCGGGTGAAAGACTGCGTCATGAATCCGACTCCCTTGTTGCAGCCGGCGGCGGTGCATCGCGAACCGTCATCCGGCCGGTAAAAACGGCGCGGGACGCCGTGCGCGCGGCACGGCGTCCCGCGCGGGCTGCATCAGAACGAATAGATGAACTGCGTCGCGAGCAGGTCGTTGGACTTGCCATACGATCCGTCGTTGCGCAGGAACACCTTGTTGTTCGCCCAGTCGTGGCGGTATTCGACCTTCACGGTGATCTGCTGGGTCGGATAGAACAGCAGGTCGAGCGCGACATCCTGGCGCACGGCCCCCTTGCACTCGAAGCCCAGGCCGCCACCGGCCTTCGACATCGCGAGGCAGTCCGCGTCGACGCCGAAGCCGTTGCTCGGATCCATCCCGTTGCCGTTCAGCGCGATGCCGCCACCGCCGCCGCCGTTCTTCGAGTTGGCGAGCAGGTCGTAGCGCAGCGTCACGCCCATGCGGCCGACCACCGGCGCGTTGAACTTGCGGTGCGCGAGCAGCGACAGGCCGTACCATTGCGCGAGCCCGCCGTTGAACGCCGCATGCTGCTGACGGCCGTAGTCGACTTCCGCGTTGTACTGAATGTCGGCGAGCGTGTAGGTCGCGTCGAGTTCACCGAAGAAGAACGAACCGTAGCCGCTCGGTGCCGCTCCGCCCGGGCCATAGTGGACGACGCCGTTCGCATCGATCGCGCTGGCGAGCGTCTGGCGGCCGATGTTGAAGGAACCGCCGAGATCGAGCGCACTCGACCACGTGTAGTCCGCGCGTGCGGTGAAGGTCGGCACCTTGTTGCTGGTGGTGATCGGATCGCCGAGCGCGTTGGTGCCCGTCGTCGTGACCGAACCGTACGTGCGGTACTGCTCGTTGCCGAGGAAGAACTTCCACGCCCAGTTGCCCTTCGTGTAGTTCGCGCCGATCCCGACGTAGCTGCCCGGATCCGAGAAATCGTACAGCAGGTTGTGCGTGAGCGTGAGCATCTGGTTCGACTGCTGCACCTCGTAGCCGCCGAAGCTCGGGATCAGGCCGGCGACCAGCGTCGTTTCGGCGGTGATCGGCACGTTGATGACCGCGGTGTTCAGCAGGTTGTCGGTGATCGAGCCGCGCGAGTTCTGCAGCAGCGTGATGCCGTTGCCGCGGTTCGGCATCAGCGTGATTTCCGCCGACGGCGCCATCGGGCCGACGCCGAACGTCTTCTTGATGTCGAGGTAGAGATCGCCGAACGTGCTGTTGAAGTAGTTGTACGCGTTCTCGTGGTTCGCGAACAGGAACGACGACGTGCCGGCCGCGCGGTTGTATATGTAGGTCGGGTCGATGTAGCCCGTCACCGACAGGCCGGCCAGCGGGCCCGTGTTGGCCGCGTCCGTCAGCGAGTCGACCTTCAGCTGCTGGTTCGCGATCTGCTGCTTCATTTCGCCGACCTCGTCGTTGGTCAGCGTGGCCTGCGCCTTGCCGTAGTCCGGCGAGCCCGGGTCGACGGCCACGGCGGCCGGCGCGGCGCCGGCCCCCGCCTTCGTGCCGGCCTGGGCGGTCGCGGTGCCGCCCTTCGCCGACAGTTGCGCCTGCATCGCCTTCATCTGTTTCTGCAGCGCCGCGACCTGCGCCTGCAGCGCCTTGATCTCGGCGGATGTCGAGTCGGCCAGCGCGATGCCCGGTAACGCGCCGGCCACCAGCAGGCAGATCAGTTTCTTCTTCATTGCGGATTCTCCTTGTCGTGTGCCTGTCAAATCGGAATCGAATCGCGCGCCCCCCCTGGGGCGGCGCGTCTTGCTTGTCTGCAGTGCTTGTTATCTTGGGAACGGGAGGCGATGCGTCACGCCACCGCGAACGCCGCCTTCATGTCGGCGATGCGGCGCCGCTCGCGCGCGATCATCATCCGGTTCACGACGATCACGCCGATCGTCACCGCCGTGATGAACAGCGTCGCCAGCGCGTTCATCTCCGGGTTCAGCCCCAGCCGCACGCGCGAGAACACCACCAGCGGCAGCGTCGTCGAGCCCGGCCCGGACAGGAACGCCGACAGCACCAGGTCGTCGATCGACAGCGTGAACGACAGCA
>NZ_VWWH01000097.1:0-25999 GCF_011753045.1 Burkholderia sp. Ap-955 | reverse complement strand
CCGGCCGTCGTGCCGCGCAATGCGGGCGGCACCGGGGCGTCCAGCGGGCGAACCCGGCAGGCCGGATGGCCGAGCACGGCCGTCACGGCGGCCGCGCGGCTCGCGACCCACAGGCCGAGCGTGGCGTCGAACGCGAGCGGCGGCCCGTCGACGAGCGCCGCATAGTAGGGATAGGGATCGCGGTGCGTGACCGCTGCGATGGGATCGGTCGGGTTCATGCAGACAGTATCCGTGCAACGCACCGCCGCACGTTTCGGGCTGACGTGAAATGTCGCGGCGCGGGTGCCGGGTGTGACTGCATTACGACGACAGGTGATCGTCAGGCCGCCGACCGGTAGCGATGCGACTGCATGCGCATGCGGACGCGCCCGGCCGAAATCGCGCGCGGCTCGGGCACCACCGTGTCGTGCGGGAACATTTCCTGCCGGAATTCGCCGTTTTCGTCGAACCACTGGCAGATCAGCCAGTCGCCGTCGTCGAATACGACCGGCCCGGCATAGGTGACGGTCATGCGCGGCCCGCCCGTCTTCAGCGTCACGACATCGCCGACGCGAAACCTGACGCGTTGATTTTCTCGGTTCGTCATCGCTCTCTCAGCATTTATATATATCGATATTCCCGGCGGACCACCCACTGTTCTTTCGAACGTGCCGCAGATTATCAATCAAATAATCAGCCGGCAACTCCCGCGTTCAAAAACATACTGACCGAGGAAATGCAACAATGGGCGGCATCGACACGCACGGCGATCGCCCGATCGCCCGATCCGGCTTGGCTTGTACGCAGGCGCCGGTCGAACGGGCGGGAATGCGGAGAATAGACGATGTATTTTGCGTCGTCAGCGACGTTTATTTCAGACGCGAAATCGGTTGATTATTGTCAATCAGCTTTCGACTGAAAACGATCCCACGATTTATCTGCGGGTCACTCCCCGAACAAAACCGGCGAATTATCGGGTGACGCAAACCAGCGGTTGATATCGCGCCCGGGCACGGCAGCTTGCGTAAACGTAAACGTGCCGTCCTGCGCCATCTCCTTCGCCGCGCGCAGAAAGGCGCCGAGCGCGGCCCGCGCCAGCGCGCCGCCGACGCTCACGCGCTTCACGCCGAGCGCCGCCAGCGCGTCGAGGCTCAGCAATCCGCCCTGCAGCCCCATCACGACGTTCACGGGCGCGCCGACCGCCCGCGTCACCGCCGCGATGTCGTCCGCATCGGTGATGCCCGGCGCGTACAGCACGTCGGCGCCCGCGTCGCGATAGGCGACGAGCCGCGCGATCGTGTCGGCGAGGTCATGGCGGCCATGCAGGTAGTTTTCGCAGCGCGCCGTCAGCGTGAACGGGAACGGCAGCGCGCGTGCCGCGTCGACGGCCGCCGCGATACGCTCGATCGCCGCTTCGCGTGCGTAGATCGGCGCGTCGGCACGGCCCGTCGCGTCCTCGATCGAGCCGCCCACCGCGCCGGCCTCGGCCGCGAGCCGGATCGTTTCGGCCACCGTGTCGGGCGCGTCGCCGAAGCCGTTCTCCAGATCGGCGCTGACGGGCAAACCGCCCGCGGCGACGATCTCGGCGATGTGATCGAGCATCGCGTCGCGGTCGATCGCGTTGTCTGGCTGCCCTTTCGAAAACGCGTAGCCGGCACTCGTGGTCGCGAGCGCCTCGAAGCCGGCCATCGCGAGCAGGCGCGCGGTGCCGGCGTCCCACGGGTTCGGGATGATGAAGGCGCCGGGGCGCGCATGCAGTGCGCGGAAGGCCTCGGCTTGGCGGGCTTGCAGGTCGGAACGGGTCATCGCGGACTCCGGAAGGAAGTTGACGACCGAGCTTACGCCGGTCGTGCACGCGACGTTTCAGCGTTCGCCGAAATGTCGTCGCGCGACCGGGAAAACCCGGCACGCCGACTGTACGCCAGCCGCCGGCAACGAGCGGGGCGGCACCGCCGCCTGCCCGTCGCCGGCCCACGGTCGTTCAGATCGAGGCGGTCGGCCCGCCGTCGATGCCGAGCAACACGTCGGTGACGGCGTCGGAGAAGCGCATCGCGCGGCCGTCGATCAGCACGTCGTCCGGATTCGACGGGTCCCGCGTGGCGTGCGGCACGCCGTGCGCGAGCAGCACCCGCGCGCAAGCCTCCCAGTCGGCCGCGCCCACCTGCTCCGGTTCGTTGACGGATGCCCACGACAACGTGCCGAGCGCGTCGCTCCCGAACCCGTGCAGGTCGCGCCAGTTCGCGCCGTGCGCGAGCAGGAACGCCAGCAAGTCCGCGTCGCCGCGGAACACCGCGTGATTCAGCGCGCTCGCGTCCCAGTCGCCGCCCCGCGCGGCGATTGGCCAGCCCAGTTCGACCATGACCTTCACCGCGTAGCCCGAACCCCACGCGGCCGCGTCCGGCAGCAACCGCAGCCGTTCAGCGGGCAGCGCGCCGGGCAGTTCGGGATGCCGCGCCTGGATGCGCCGCGCATCGTCGGCGTCGGCGCGCGCGCAGGCCGCCACGAACGCGTCCGCCGCGTCGAGCGCCTCCTCCGCACCGGCCGCACGCAACAAGGCCGCGACGTCGGACAGCCCGGTCTGCATCGCCAGCCGGTAGGCGCTGATACCTGTCGGCGTTTGCACGCAGGGATCGGCGCCGGCCGCCAGCAGCGCGGCGACGTGGCGCGCCGAGCAGCGCACGCCGATCGCCCGCAACAATGGTGCGCCCCAGGTCTGCGCGAGCCCCGCGCCGGGCGGCTCGTTCGGGTCGCCGCCATGCGCGAGCAGCAGTTCGAGCGCATCCGCGTCGCGCATGTCGAGCGCGCGCCGCAACGCATTCGTCCCGCCCACCCGCGCGCCATGTTCGAGCAGCACGCGCGTGCAGGCCGGATTTTCCACCGAGTGATACAGCGATTCGCCGTCATTCGGGTCGGCGCCGGCTTCCAGCAGCATCGCGGTGAGAACCGGATCGCGATTGACGCCCGCCGCGCCGTACAGCGCCGACAGCGGCCCCGCTTCGTCGGGTTCGGCGAGCGAGGCCGGCGCAAACCGGTTGCCGATCCGCTGGTTCGGATCGGCGCCGGCATCGAGCAGAAGACGCGCGCAGGCGCGCAGCCTGGCGGCAAACTCGGGAAGCTGCCCGAGCCGCGAATGCGTGACGGCGACCAACGGCGGCAGCTTCAGCGCGCCGCCGGCACGCGCGATCCAGCCCGGATCGGCGGCCAGCGCCGCCTGCACGGCGTCGAGATCGCCGGCCGCGCACGCGACGGTCGAATCGACCGCGACAAGATCCGGATGGTCGAGCAACAATTGTGCGGCGACGCGCGGCCGGGGCGCGCCGTCGCCGCCGGTCACGTCGCCCCCGTACGCCAGATCGAGCCAGCGCCGGATCAGTTGCGAACGCTGTTGCCCCGCCAGCGCATGCGTTTCGACGAACGCGCCGAGATCAGCCCATGACGCAAAGCCGTACTCGCGCGCGATGCAGGATTGCGCGTCATGCAGCCGAAGCCCGAGCGCGAGCGCTTCGTCGTGCGTGCGGTTCGCGGCGGCAGGAAGAAACCGGACGAAGCGCGCGACGGCATCGGCGTCACCTTGCCGGTACAGGCGCAACAACGCCTTGGCCTGCTTTTTCAGATGATCGGGATTGGCCTTGGGAGGCAGCTTTTTCATGCGAATCCTCGTGCAGTGAATGGCCGAAGGTCCGCAATACCGCCAGCACAAAGGACAGGGGGAAAGCTGAATTTGCTGCGACAGGTGGGTTCAACCCTTTCCGCGGACCCGGAAGCGACCTGCATCGCTGCCCGGTATCCTAGGCGACGACCGGCGACCTCGTCAACCGCGCCGCGCCGTGCGACGGCGGCACTCAGCCCGCGAGCGTCTTCGTCAGGAAAATGCGCGAATGTCCGACCGGATAATCCGGCAACTCGCCGAAGCGGACATAGCCGCGTTTCTCGTAAAACGGCCGTGCCTGGAAGTCGAACGTGTCGAGCCACGCGCCGTGGCAGCCGCGCGCAACGGCCTCCGCCTCGGCCAGATCCATGATGCGCGTACCCGCGCCCTGGCCGCGCGCGGCCTCGGGCACCACGAGCAGGTCGACATGCAGCCAGCCGTACGCCGTGCTGCCCCACAGGCCACCGACCACCGCACCCTCGCCATCGGTCACGACCACGGCCAGCGGCCGGGCATCGATCGGGCCCGCTTGGCTTTCGTTGAACCGGATGAGCGGCGCGACGATCTGCTTGCGAACGTTCGCGTCGCCCGCGTCCGTCACCTCGTATGTGAACGTCATCGGTTGAATCCGCTTGAATCCTGAATGAGGAAGGGGCGCCGCGCGAACCGCGTCAAACGACGTAAGCGCCCTTCGCGTGCAGTTCCGCTTCCGTGCGCTCGAGCGCGGCGATCGCATCGCCGCCTTCGAGCGCCAGCAACTGCGCGACCAGCGCTTCGGCCATCGCATGCGCGGCGACCAGCGACGGGAAGAACGACGGGCTGTCGTGCGTGAAGATCAGTTGCGCATCCGCGTGCAGTGCGATCGGCGATACCGCGCTGTCGGTGATCGCGACGATCCGGCTGCCCTGCGCCTTCGCGGCCTGCGCGACGCGCGTCGCTTCCTGCGAATACGGCGCGAAGCTGACGACGATGGTCACGCTCTGCTTCGCGATCGTGCGTAGCTCCATCTCGAGCGAACCGGCGACGCCATTGAGCAGCGACACGGTCGGACGGAACAGCCGGTAGCCGTACACGAAGCCGAACGCGACCGGATAGCACGAGCGAAACCCAGCGACATGCACGTGCGACGCCTTGCGGATCAGTTTCGCGGCATCGGCGAGCGCGTGCTCGTTCTGCGCGGCGGTGGCGGACAGGTTGTGTTGTTGCGCGGCGAGCAGGTCGTGCGCGAGCGACGCCTTCGCGTCGGGCCGCACGAGCGAGCGCGCCCGCTGCGTGAGCGGCTCGGGGCGCGTGCGCACGCGTGCCACGCACAGATCGCGCAGCTCGTTCCAGCCGGGGAAACCGAATTGCTGCGCGAGCCGCACGAGCGATGCGGGCTGCACCTGCGCGCGCTGGGCGACCTTGCGCATCGACGAGGTGGCGACTTCGTCGGGATGATCGAGCAGGAAGGCGGCGCCCGCCTGGAATTGCGGGCTCAGCTCGGAAAATTGCGCCCGGATCCGGGACGCGAGTTCGTCGAAATTGGCGGCCATCTTGGTGGGAACGGGAACCGGTCGTCCATGGTATCACCGGCCCCGCGCGCACCGGTCAGCGCAGCACTTCGACGTGATCGGCGTCGACCTTCACGCTGCCCGACCATTTGCGCTCGAATTCGCCGGTCACCTTCACTTCGTTCTTGTCGCTGACGGGCTGGCCGGCCGCCCACAGCTTGTGGTCGATCTCGACGCGGATCGTGCCGGTCGCATCGGCGAATTCGTAATCCTCGCCGCCGACATGCTTGACGATGCGGCCCTGCAACTGCACGTGCTGGTCGTCCTTGCCGTTTGCGAGCAGTTCCTTCACGGTGGTCGTGGTCAGCGCGGAGGGCCCCGTGTATTGCGCGTAGACGGCGGCAGGCAGCGTGGCGAGCGCGACCGTCAGGATTCTGGCCAGGTGTTTCATGATCTCGTTCCTCTTCTTCGATGGGATGCCGCGCTCCGTTGAACGCGACGTCCCAGATTACGGACCGTAAGATTAAGCAAGCCTGAAGGTCGCGCCGAAGTGACACGGTGCCGCATCAGACACGTACGAAAGGCCACCGCGCGCCGCCCGCATTTAAGGTCCGCCTAAGACACAGGCGCTTATCATGAGAACCCCGGGTGCCACGGCGCCCCGTTGAAGAGACACCAATTCATGCGCGTATTGCTCGTCGAGGACGATCCGCTGATCGGCAGCGGGCTCGAACAGGGCCTCAAACAGGAAGGCTTCGCGGTCGACTGGGTGAAGGACGGCGACGCCGCGTCGCTCGCGCTGCGCGCGACCGGCTACGGCCTGCTGCTGCTCGATCTCGGGCTGCCGAACCGCGACGGCCTGTCGGTGCTCGCCGCGCTGCGCCGCCGCGACGAAACCCTCCCCGCGATCATCATCACCGCGCGCGACGGCGTGCCCGACCGCATCGCCGGCCTCGACAGCGGCGCGGACGACTATCTCGTCAAGCCGTTCGAGCTCGACGAATTGCTCGCCCGGATCCGCGCCGTGAACCGCCGCCATGCGGGCCGCGCGCAGACGACGCTCGTGATCGGCCCGCTGCGGCTCGACCCCGTCAAGCACCTCGTCTGGCTCAACGACGACGAAGTGCCGCTGTCGCCGAAGGAGTTCGTGCTGCTGCACGAGCTGATGCGCGACCCGGGCGCGGTGATTTCGCGCGAGCAGTTCGAGGAGCGCCTGTACAGCTGGGGCGAGGAAATCGAGAGCAACGCCGTGCAGGTGCATATCCACAACCTGCGCAAGAAGCTCGGCCACGACACGATCCGCACGGTGCGCGGCGTCGGCTACCGGATCGGTGACGGCGCATGACGCACATGCAACGGGCGATCGCGCGCTGGCGCAACACGTCGCTGCGGCAGCGCCTGCTGACGTGGCTGCTGCCGGCCGCATGCGTGATCGGCCTCGTCGCGAGTGCGGGCACCTACTGGGGCGCGCTGCGCGAGCTCGACGACCTGCTCGACGACCAGATGCGCAGCATGTCGAAGCAGATCGTCGTCGGCCCGAACGGCGAGCTGTCGTTCAGCAACCATGCCAACGGCAAGCACGGCTTCGAAGCGAGCGACCCCGACGCCGTGCTGCTGCAGGTCTGGCGCAACGGCACGCTCGTGTATTCGACCGACCGCGATTCGAAACTGCCGCCGCCCGAGCAGAAAGGCATCGCGAGCGTCGACGTCGGCGGCCAGCCGTGGCGCACCTATGTCACCGAGCGCGGCGGCACGACGATCCGGCTCGCGCAGGCACGTCATGCGCGATGGGAAGCGATCGCGGCCATCGCCGTGCACCTGCTGTGGCCCGTGTTCTCGATGCTGCCGCTGCTCGCGATCGGCCTGTGGTTCGGCATCGGCGCGGGGTTGCGGCCGCTGCGCACGATCGCATCCGGCCTCAAACGCAGGAATGCGAACAATCTGGAACCGGTCGATGTCGGCTCGATGCCGAACGAAGTCCGACCGCTCGCCGAAGCGATCAACGACCTGCTCGCACGCCTCGACCGCTCGTTCACGCTGCAGCGCCACTTCATCGCCGATGCCGCGCACGAGTTGCGCACGCCGATCATGGGGCTGTCGATCCAGTCGCAGCTGCTGCGGCGCGCAGCGACCGCCGAAGAGCGCGAGCACATCCTCGCGCAGATCCATGCAGGCACGACACGCCTCGGCCACCTTGCCGAGCAGTTGCTGACGCTCGCGCGCCTCGAGCCCGACGCGCAGGCGGCCGCCTCCGCGTCGGCCCCCGTCGATCTCGCCGCGCTGTGCCGGTCGGTGGTATCGGATCGCACGCGCGTCGCCGACGCGCACCGGATCGATCTCGGCGCGATCGTGTCGACACCGGTGATGACGTCGGGCAACGCGGACACGTTGCGCGTACTGCTGAACAACCTCGTCGACAATGCGGTCCGCTATGCGGGCGACGGTGCGCGCGTCGATGTGTCCGCGCGGATCGATGGCACGACGCCCGTACTCGAAGTCGCCGACGACGGCCCCGGGATCCCGGAAGCCGAGCGCAACGACGTGTGGGAGCGCTTCTATCGCGGTGAAGGCGCACAGGCCGTCACGTCGTCCGGCAGCGGGCTCGGGCTGTCGATCGTCAAGCGGATCGCTGAGCAGCATCGCGCGACGGTCGCGCTCAGCACGACGCACGGCGGACGCGGGTTGACCGTCACGGTGCGCTTTCCGCTGCCGGCCTGACGCCGCACGGCTTTTCCACAGATTGTGTTGGCAAGCTTGTGGACAACCTTCCATTAACGACACCAAGCCCTTGATCCGAAAGGGTTTGCCCGTCGTGCGCGGCAAATGCGCCCGGCTGGGTCAGCTACGCACCCGACTCAGTTGTCGTCGACGATTCGCTCGATCCGCAGGCCGGTCGAGGTTTCGAGGATGCTGGCGTGATGCTCGACACGGCAATACAGTCGCCCCTTCGGATAGTCGTCCGGCCTGGGGCGCGTGCGATCCTCGACATGAACGACGACGGTGCCTCCGCTCGGATACGCACCGACTCGCTCGCCCATGTAATAGAGCTGGCCGTTCAACTGGTAATAGCCGTGCCCGAGATACCAGAACGAGTCCTTCTCCGTCGCGATCGGCTGGTTGCCGAGGTAGATCGCGTTGCCCTTTCTGACGATCGGATAGAACAGCAAGCCGATTTGCGGCTCGATGACGGTGTAGTGATTGGCACGGATGTCGTCGAGCACCTTGTCGCGAATTTGTTCGCTCAGGTAGGTGCGCTCGCCGAAATACTCGGTGTGACGGTAGGCCGGCTGACAGGCATGCGCACTCGTGCCGCATACCGCCGCCATCAACGGCACGGCGATCGATTTCCAGATCGTTCTCACTGATTTCTCTCCAGGTTCCTTATTGTTGGCCTGCCATCCGGCGCGGCAAATGTTACCGGTGCCGGATCGCATCGCCAGTTTACCTACCCGGTCTCGCTCCGTGACGGTCAATCGCAAAATTGACAACCAGTTGTCCAATACGTAAAGTAGTTGTCAATTCATCCTGCGTATCGAACATGACGAAATCCGCGAAGTTGACCACCGTCGCGCTGTCCGTATTCCGGTTGAACGGCCTGCTGATCGAATGGGGCAACACCTTTGCCGGGCCGCACGGCCTGACCAGTGCGCGCTGGCAGGTGCTGGGCGCCATCTCGCTGGCGCCGGAAGCCCCGAACATCCCGCAGATCGCCGACGCGATGGGCATCACGCGGCAAGCGGTGCTGAAACAGATCAACGTGCTGACCGACGAAGGGCTGGTTGAGTCGCTACCCAATCCGGCACACAAGCGCTCCCCTTTGTACGCGCTGACGCCGCGCGGCGAGGCGGCCTATCAGGCCGTGGTCGGGCAGTGGCAACAGCATGTCCGCGACATCGCCGGCGATTTCAGTTCGGCTGACCTGGATGCGGCGATCCGCGTGCTGTCGGCGATGTCCCGTGCGCATGGCGCCGATGCATCGACGTGAACGTTCAATCACCCCGCTCACCCACAGGAGTTCCCATGCCTCATTTCAAACCGATGGATCCGGCCTTTCCGATCCAGCAACAGATCGCCATCGACGCGGAGCCGGTCGTCCTCGTCAACGTGTTCACGCTGGCCGCCGCCGACGAAGCGGACTTTCTCGCCGCGTGGAAGGACGACGCCGAATTCATGAAGCGGCAGCCGGGATTCATCTCGACCCAGTTGCATCGCGCGCTCGGCGACAGTCCGACTTGCCTGAACTACGCGATCTGGGAATCGACCGCGGCGTTTCGCGCGGCGTTCACGCATCCGGCGTTCGTCGCCAAGCTGTCGGCCTATCCGTCGTCCGCCGTCGCGAGCCCGCACCTGTTCCAGAAAGTCGGTGTGGCCGGTATCTGCACCGCGTGAGTGCACGCGGGAATCGGGGCAACGCGTGGCATTGGCGGGCGTGTCGCGCGTCGCTCGCGCACCCGGACTTCTCCACAGAAAATGTTGGCAAGCTTGTGGATATCCTGCGCACCGCAACGCTAAGCCCTTGATCCGACGGACTTTGGCACGCGTGATGCAGACGAGACCCCGGTGATGGCGATCGCAGACACCGCTTCGCCGCACTTCGCATCACGACGCCACGACGATGCACGCCGCAGTCGGCGCACACGTGCCCGCCATGCGCGGCGCCACTTACCCACAGATTTTGTTGGCAAGCTTGTGGATATCCTGCGCAAGCCTGCGCTAACCCATTGATCGCACGACGGTTCATGCGCGGCGTCACGGTTGCGGCACCCTACGGTCCCGGCCTGCGCGCAAGCGCACGATCCCGCGCAACAGCAGCGCCTCACCGTCGCCTTGACGCTCGCGCACGCCACACGTCAAGATCACGCGAGCCGCACGCGGCCGCGCATCATCGGCTTCTCGCGACGGCTCAACGGGCCGGCCGTTCCGCCGGCGCCGCACCACGACACCTCACTCCGAGGAAGACCATGGAACACTTCACCGCGTGGCAGCTGGTCGTCTCACTCGTGCTGGTCGCCGTCGTCATCTATCCGTACGTCCGCATCGTCCGGCGCACCGGGCATTCGGGCTGGTGGATCCTGACGATGTTCGTCCCGGTCCTGAACTTCATCATGTTGTGGGTGTTCGCGTTCGCGCGCTGGCCCACCGTCGACGATCGGCAGCCCTGACTGTCGCCACCGCGGCCGCATGGCTTGTCCACAGATTTTGTTGGCAAGCATGTGGATAGCCTGCGCATACCGCGACCAAGCGCTTGATCCGAAAGACTTTGTCCGCGCCGCTTCAAATGCGGCACGCGGCCGGGAAAGTGCTGCCCGCACGCCCATTCGCCACATGACCGAGCGCCATCCGCGCGTGCGGACCGGCTTGTCCACAGATTGTGTTGGCAAGCGTGTGGATAGCCTGCGCATACCAACGCCAAGCGCTTGATCCATAAGACTTTGTCCGTGCCGCCTCAAACGCGGCACGGCGGCCCGCGCCACGCCGGATGCGGCCGCGCGCGGGCTTGTCCACAATTTTTGTTGGCAAGCATGTGGATATCCTGAGCATGCGTGACCTAAGTCGTTGATCGCACAACGTTTGATCACGCGGGTCACGGTTGCGGCACGGCATGCACGCGGGTCGCGTCACGCACGTCGTGCCGCCCGCCTCAACCGAATGCCCGGACCACGATGCGTGCGACCGACGCGATCACGTCGTCCTTCGCGCGCGCATCGGCACGCGCCTGCGTGTAGTACACGGCCAGCGCGACCGGCGCACCCGACGGCGACCACATGACACCCGCGTCGTTGGTCGTCCCGTAGTCGCCGGTGCCCGTCTTGTCGCCGACCGTCCACCCGGCCGGCACGCCCGCACGGATCCGCTTGTCGCCGACCTTGTTGCCGCGCATCCACGCGACGAGCTGCGCACGCTGCGCGGCCGGCAGCGCCTCGCCGACCATCAGCACGCGCATGCTCGCGGCCATCGCGGCCGGCGTCGTCGTGTCGCGCGGGTCGCCCGGCAGCGCGGTATTCAGTTCGGTCTCCCATCGATCGAGCCGGAACGTGTCGTCGCCGATCGAGCGTGCATAGGCCGTCACCGCCGACGGGCCGCCGAGCAGCTTCATCAGCAGGTTCGCGGCCGAGTTGTCGCTGTACTGGATCGTGGCCTCGCACAGCGCGGCGACCGTCATGCCGTCGTCGACATGCTTCCCAGACACCGGCGAATAGTTGACGAGGTCGGCCTTGGTGTACATCACGCGCTGTTGCAGCAACGCCGGTCGATCGACGCTCTGCGCCAGCACCGCCGCGCTCAGCATCGCCTTGAACGTGCTGCAGAACGGGAAGCGCTCGTTCTGGCGATGTTCCACGCGCCGGCCGCTCGCGATGTCGATCGCACATACGCCGAGGCGGCCGCCCGCGCTGCGTTCGAGCGCCGCCAGCGCATCGTACGTCTCGGCATCGAGCGAGGCTGCCGTGGCTGCCCTGACCGCGGCGGCGGCCTCGCTCGACGACGGGTCCGGTGCAGCAGTCTGCCGCGACGCGCACGCGGCGACGGTCAATGCGAGCGGCGCCGTCGCAGCGGCCAGCAACAGGGTTCGACGTTTCGATGAGTAGGTCATGTCGGTTGTCTCGTGGTGGAATGTGAGCGAAAGGGTGTTGAACGCGCCCGGCCGGCGAGACAGCACTATCGGGACTTTACGGTTGCCTGACAAGCAACGATAATTGAGCGCTGACAAAAGAAATTCTTATGACTAAGCTCCGCCCTCATCTTCCGCTCAATGCGCTGCGCGCGTTCGAATCGTCGGCGCGCCACCTGAACTTCACCCGCGCCGGCCTCGAGCTGAGCGTGACCCAGGCCGCAGTCAGCCAGCAGGTGCGCTCGCTGGAGGAACGGCTCGGCTGTACGCTGTTCACACGGTTGCCGCGCGGCCTCGGGCTCACCGACGAGGGGCGCGCGCTACTGCCGGTGCTCAGCGACGCGTTCAGCCGCATCGAGACCGTGCTCAAGCAGTTCGACGGCGGGCGCTTCCACGAGGTGCTGACGCTCGGCGTCGTCGGCACGTTTGCCCTAGGCTGGCTAATGCCACGCTTGAAGCAGTTCGGCGACACGCATCCGTTCGTCGAGCTGCGGATGCGGACCAACAACAACGTCGTCGACTTGGCCGCAGAGGGCCTCGACTTCGCGATCCGCTTCGGGGAAGGCAACTGGCCGGCCACGCGCAACGAGCGCCTGCTCGACGCGCCGCTCACCGCGCTGTGCGCGCCGGACATCGCGCGGCGCCTCGCGCAACCGGCCGATCTCGCGAACGAAACGCTGCTGCGCTCGTACCGCACCGACGAATGGCACGGCTGGTTCGATGCCGCGCAGCTCGCGCCGTGGGCGGTCAACGGGCCCGTGTTCGATTCGTCGCGGCTGATGGTCGAGGCCGCGATGCAGGGCGCGGGCGTCGCGCTCGCGCCGGCGTGCATGTTCGCGCGCGAACTGCAGCTCGGCCTGCTCGTGCGGCCGCTCGACATCGACGTGCGCGCCGG
The DNA here is from genome assembly GCF_011753045.1 of Burkholderia sp. Ap-955. Taxonomy (NCBI): domain Bacteria; kingdom Pseudomonadati; phylum Pseudomonadota; class Betaproteobacteria; order Burkholderiales; family Burkholderiaceae; genus Burkholderia; species Burkholderia sp. Ap-955. Next base: position 13,376 of record NZ_VWWH01000097.1, on the reverse strand, counting down.
CGGCTACTGGCTCACTTCGTTGAAGTCGAAACCGCTCACGCCGGCAATGACGCTCTTTCGCGACTGGATCGTGGCCGAGGCGGCCGCGACGGCGCAGGCCGAATGACGCGGCCCGGCTTGTCCACAGAAAGTGTTGGCAAGGATGTGGATATCCTGGGTACCCGGGGCCTAAGCCCTTGATCGCGCACGAATTAGCGTGCCGACGCAGACATCGGGCAGCCTCTGTTCACGGGCGTCGCGAGCCGGCCCCGGGCAGGGCGATCCTCAACTGTCGCGACGCAATCGATTGCGAGTTGTCCACAGAATTTGTTGGCAAGCCTGTGGATATCCTTCCAATGCGGCGCGTAACATCCTGATACAAAAGGGGATTCAATACACGGACCTTGCGAGGTCAACCCTGTGGCAGCGCCGGCGCTTTCGCACGGCCCGCGCCGCACCCGGCTCGGGGCCGGACGGTTCTCCACAGATTGTGTTGGCAAGCTTGTGGATATCCTGCGCACCGGCCACCTAACTCCTTGAGCGCACGGGGTTTTGTGCTTCGTCTACAGAATCGGGCAGCCCCGGCGCAGCCCGTGCGGCACGCGCCGGGGCCGGGGCCATCCGGGCATCAATGCCGGTCGAGCCCGCCGCGCAATTCGCTCGCCTTGTCGCGCAGCGCCTCGTAACCCGAGCGCGCATGCTCGGGCAGGTCGGGATCGCCGATCAGCGCACCGAGCGTTTCGATCAGGCTGAACAGGATGCCCTTCGCCGCGCCGACCGCGATGCTCTGCGATTCGATCGACTTGTGCAGGTGGTCGACCGCCGCTTCCAGATTCTCGAGCTTGTGCTCACTGTCGTCGGGCCGGTTGTCGGTCGTCATCGTCTACCTCCGCCATCGTTCAAGGGTCATGTCACGATTCTATGCCGCTGCACGCGAACGTGGCGCGACATCGCGCAACGTTCGCACAGCGCCGCGCTACAGCACCGCGACCACCTTCACACGGCCCGGCTGCTCCGCCGACGCGACGACCTGGCCGTCGACACGGCGGAACGTGAGCGACACGGTTTCGTCACCGACGCGCAACGCGTCGATCCGCAGCCAGTCGACGCCTTCCGGCAGCGTCGGGCGCTCGACGCGCACCTCGTGGCGCGATGCGTCGATGCTCACGCCGAGGCAGGCCTGCAGCATCATGAACGGCGCACCGGCCGCCCACGCCTGCGGCAGGCAGGCCACCGGATACGCGGTCGGCGGTTCACCGCGCCGGCGCGGGAACCCGCAGAACAGTTCGGGCAGACGCATCTCGAAGCTCACCGCCGCCTCGAACAGCGCGCGCAGCAGGTTCACCGCGGCGGTCTTGTCACCGTAGCGCGCCAGCCCGCGCGCGATCAGCGCATTGTCGTGCGGCCACACCGAGCCGTTGTGATACGCCATCGGGTTGAAGCGCGGCTGGCCGGCCGCGAGCGTGCGGATGCCCCAACCCGTCTGGAACAGCGCCGAGCCGAGCACGCCGGCGACCGCCGCGCCGCGTTCGGCGTCGGGCAGCCCGAATGCGAGCAGATGGCCCGCGTTCGACGCGAACACGCGGCACAGGTCGCCATGACCATCGAGCGCGATACCGTAGAAATCGCCTTCCGGCATCCAGAACAGCGCGTCGACCTGCTCGCGCAGCGTCTTCGCGCGCAACGCATAGCGTGTGGCATCGGCCGCGTGGCCGCGCCGGTGCGAGCACATCGACATCGCATCGAGCGCCGCGCACGCATACGCCTGCACCTCGACGAGCGCGATCGGCCCGTCCGGGAAACGGCCGTCCGCGTGGAACACCGAATCGTGGCTGTCTTTCCAGCCCTGGTTCGCGAGGCCGCGCTCCGACGTGCGCTGGTAATCGAGCAGTCCGTAAGGATTGCGGTCGCACTTGTCGATCACCCATTGCGCGGCGCGCTCGAGCGCGGGCCACAGCTCGTCGATCAGCGCATCGTCGCCGGTGCGTTCGACATAGGCGCCCGCGAGCACGATGAACAGCGGCGTCGTATCGACCCCGCCGTAGTACAGCGCGAACGGCACCTCGCCCGTCGCGGCCATCTCGCTGCGGCGGAACTCGTGCATGATCTTGCCGGGCTCCGCGTCGCGGAATGCGGAAGTTTCGAGCGCCTGGTGCTCGGCCAGGAACCGCAGCACGCCGCGCGCGAGCGACGGCTGCAGCCACAGCATCTGCAGCGACGTGATCACCGCGTCGCGGCCGAACGGCGTCGAGAACCACGGAATGCCCGCGTACGGGTACGGCCCCGTGTCGAGCTGCGTCGTGAGCAGCCCGAGATCCGCGAGCGAACGGTCGAGCCACGCATCGAACAGCGGATTGCCGGTGTTCACACGCGCCATCGATTCGCGCCGCGCGCGCATCTCGCGGTGCACGCCGACGAGCGCGGTGCGCAGCGCGACGCGGCCGCATCCCGGCCCTTCCGCATGCGCGGGGCCGAGCGTCGCGTCGACGGTCAGGTAGATCGACACGCAGGCCTGCGCGGCGATCGTCAGCGTGTAGTCGGCACGATCGACCGACAGCGCATCGGGCGCCGGCGAGAAATGCACGGTCACGTTGCGCTCGACGCTGTCGAGGCCGTCATAGCGCAGCCGCACCGCGCCCGCGTCGACGCGCGGCGCCGCCACAGCACCGCGCTTCGGGCGCTGCGTGCCGCGCACCTCGAACATGTCCTTGAAATCGGCCGCGAACGACAGCGACAGCGGCACCTCGGCTTCGATCGCGCCGTAGTTCGTCAGCGTCAGCGCTTCGTAAAGCACGTCGCCCGCGAGCACGCGCATCCGCTCGATGTGGATCACGCCCTCGGGCGTTTCGTGGCCCCCGAGCGGCGGCAGCGGACGGTTCGTCAGGTGGGCGGTGAACGACGCGTTGTCGGCGCTCGTCGCGCCCGACAGCAGCGACGGCGCGCGGCCGCCGAAGGTCAGGCGCCACTTCGACAGCACGCGCATGTCGTCCACGAACAGGCCGTCGTCGTGACCGCCGATGTCGCCGAGCGCGTCGCTGACCACGAACGCGTCGCCGGATTTCAGCACGTACTGGTTGTTGCGCGCCAGTGCCTGCGGATCGGCTTCGGGCGCGATGAACGCGGGGCCCGTCGGTGAGATCGGGGCAACAGGCGCGACTTGCGGCGCCTGGGTCGTCGTGGCTTCAGCGTGATTCGGCATCGATGCTCCTGTGTCGGGTCCGCAACGCGCGGCGCGTCGCGTGTTTCGCACAGGATAGGACAGAACGGGGAACGTGCGCAGCGAGGAAAAAGCCGCGACGCCGTGCGACGTTGCCGTCGCCGCATGGCGTCGCGTTCAGGCACATCAGTAATCGTTCAGAACTTCCACAGGATGTTGCCGAGTATCGCGTTGTCGCGCACGCCGCTGCCGTACTGGCCGCTGTACGTGAGGCCGAGTGTCAGGCGCTTCGTGATGTTCGCGTCGATGCCGGCCTCGAGCACGGCGCTGTCGCGAGCAATCGGCACGCCCGATACCTGGAACGACGTGCCGCCGTTCGCGAACGTGAACGCCGACGACGGCGTCACGTTGCCGAACGCATGCCGCCAGCCGACCGTCCCGCGCGCGGTGAACGTGCCGCTCGCGATCGAGCCGAGCTGCGACGCCGCGCGCACGCCGAGGGTCGAGAAGCCGACGTGCGTCGTCTCGCCGCCGGCGCGCAGCGCGGCCGCGCCACCGGTTTCCGTATAGCCGTCGGTATGCAGGTTCACATACGCGAGGCCCGCGAACGGTTCGATCGCCACGGGCCCGACCGGCAGCGCGTAGCCGACTTCGCCGAACACCTGCGCCGAATTCGCGTCGTAGCCGGCCGAATCGTGATCGGAGAAGCCCGCGAAGCCTGGCGAACGGTCGCTGTTGATGCGGTACCACGTGTACGACGCGCCGCCGCGCACGCCGAGTGCGCCGTACTGCGCGCCGCCGTACAGCGACAGGTAGTAGCTGTTCACCGACGCCGACGAACTCTGGTCGTTGTCGAGCGAGCTGTGCGTGACGCCTGCGGCCAGGCCCGCACGCCACTTGTCGTTGAGCGCCATGTCGGCACCGGCGATGAAGCCCGTCATGCTGCGGTTGACCGTCGATGCGTTGCCGTCGCCGGTGAGCCGGCTGCGGCCGCCGAACGCCTGCCCCCAGACGACCGGCTGGTAAGGCGTGCCGCCGTAGCAGCCGTCGCGCGAGCCGATCCGGCGTTCCGGCGGCAGCGTCGGGTCGACCGCGCCGGCCGTGTTGTCGCCGCACAAGGCCGCGCCACCCGATGACAGCGCGGCGAGCGGGCCCGATCCCGGCGCGAGGCCCTGGCGGACACGATCCGTCACCGCGTCGCGCACATAGCGGCTGTCGAGCAGCAGCATGCTCTTCAGGCTCGCCTGCAGTTCGCCGTCGAGCAGCCCGTAGGCGCGGCGTGCGGTCGTCGCATCGGTCGTCACCACGGCGTCGTACAACGGGTTGCCGGCGCCGAGCCCGCCGAGCGCGGCCGCGACCGAGCGCTGGTTCGGCGTCGTCGCGACATCGGGAAACGCGGTACCGTTCGAGACCAGCCGCAGGTACACGTGATCCGGATCGTAGCTGAGCGTCGGCGCGAGGAACGCGTAGTTCGCATTCACCTGGCTGAACGTGCCCTGCACGCCCGACCCTGCGGAGAGGATCGTATAGGTCGTGCTCGGCTGGTAGCCGCTCTGGTTCGCGAGCACCTGCACGGTGCCGCCGTTCAGCGTCGCCGTGCCGCTTGCCGCGAGACTGCCGCTTTGCTGCGGCGAGGCCGCGACCTGGAACGTCGAGCCCGGCTGGAACGTGACGTTGCCGCCCACGTTCAGCGCCGCGCCCGGCTGCGACGCGGCCGCCGTCGCGCCACCCTGCACCACGAGGCCGCCGATCGTGCCGGTGCCCGTGACCGTCGCACCGTTCTGCACGGTCACGGTCGACTGGCCGAGCGACCCGTTGACGGCAAGCGTGCCCGCGCTGACCGTGGTCGGGCCGCTCAGCGTGCTGGTGCCCGTCAACGTCAGTTGCCCGCTGCCGGCCTGCGTGAGCGAACCCGCACCGGACAGTACGCTTGCGATCGTCACGTTGCCGGATTGATTGACGATCAGCGTGCCGTTGTCGACGACATTGCCGGCGATGCTGCCCGACGTGCCGCCGTTGCCCAGTTGCAGCGCGCCGCCGGCCGCGATCGTGGTACCGCCCGTGTACGTGTTCGCGCCTGTCAGCGTCTGGATGCCGGTGCCGGCGATCGTCACGCCGCCCGTGCCGCCGATCGTCCCGCCGAACGTGCCGTTGCCGCTCCCGTTCAACGTCAGCGCATTGGCGCCGAGATTGACGGTCGCGCCGGCCGCGCCGTTCAACGTGCCGATCGTCTGCGCGCCTGTCGCGCCGCTCGCATCGAACGTCGCACCCGCGCCCGCGAGGTTCACCGCGCCGGTCGACGCGAGGCTGCCGCCCGCGCCGAGCGCCAGCGTGCTGCCGCCGTTGATCGTCGTGCCGCCCGTGTAGGTGTTCGCCCCCGTCAGCGTCTGCGTGCCGGTGCCGGCGAACGTCACGCCGCCCGTGCCGCCGATCGCGCCGCCGAACGTGCTATTGCCGCTGCCGTTCAGCGTGAGCGCATTCGTGCCGAGGTTCACGTTCGTATTGGCCGCGCCGTTCAACGCGCCGATCGTCTGCGAGCCCGATGCGCCGCTCACGTTGAACGTCGCACCCGCGCCGGCGAGATTCACCGCGCTGCCCGACGCGAGACTGCCACCCGCACCGAGCGCCAACGTGCTGCCGCCATTGATGGTCGTGCCGCCCGTGTACGTATTGGCGCCCGTCAGCGTCTGCGTGCCGGTACCCGCGAACGTCACGCCGCCCGTACCGCCGATCACGCCGCCGAACGTGTTGTTGCCGGCGCCGTTCAGCGTGAGCGCATTCGTGCCGAGGTTCACGTTCGTGCCGGTGCCGCCGGACAGCGTGCCGAGTGTCTGCGGGCCCGATGCGCCGCTCAGGTTGAACGTCGCCCCCGTGCCGGCCAGATTCACCGCACTACCCGATGCGAGGCTGCCGCCCGCGCCAAGCGCCAACGTGCTGCCGCCGTTGATGGTCGTGCCGCCCGTGTAGGTGTTCGCGCCCGTCAGCGTCTGTGTGCCGGCGCCCGCGAACGTCACGCTGCCGGTGCCGCCGATCGTGCCGCCGAACGTCCCGCCGCTTCCGTTCAACGTCAGTGCGTTGCCGCCGAGGTTCACGTTCGTGCCGCCCGCGCCGTTCAACGCGCCGAGTGTCTGCGCGCCCGTCGCGCCGCTCACGTCGAACGTCGCACCCGTGCCGGCCAGATTCACCGTGCTGCCCGATGCGAGGCTGCCGCCCGCACTCAACGCCAGCGTGCTGCCGCCGTTGATCGTCGTGCCGCCCGTGTAGGTATTCGCGCCCGTCAGCGTCTGCGTGCCGGCGCCCGCGAACGTCACGCTACCGGTGCCGCCGATCGTGCCGCCGAACGTGTTGTTGCCGCTGCCGTTCAGCGTGAGCCCATTCGCGCCGAGATTCACGTTCGTGCCTGCGCCGCCGGACAGCGTGCCGAGCGTCTGCGAGCCCGTCGCGCCGCTCAGGTTGAACGTCGCGCCCGTGCCGGCGAGATTCACCGCGCTGCCCGACGCGAGGCTGCCGCCCGCGCCCAGCGCCAACGTGCTGCCGCCGTTGATCGTCGTGCCGCCCGTATACGTGTTCGTGCCGGACAGCGTTTGCGTGCCCGTGCCGGCCACGGTCAGGCCGCCGGTGCCGCCGATCGTGCCGCCGAAATTGCCGCTGGCGGTCCCGCTTACCGTCAGGCCGTTCGCGCCGAGGCTCACGGCCGAACCGGCGACGCCGCTCAGTGCGCCGATCGTCTGTGCGCCCGTCGCGCCGCTCAGGTCGAGTGTCGCGCCCACGCCGGCCACGTTCACCGCGCCTGTCGCCGCCAGGCTGCCGCCGGCACCGAGCGCCAGCGTGCCCGCGTTGATCGTCGTGCCGCCCGTGTAGTTGGCCGCGCTCGTCAGCGTCGTCGTCGCCGCGCCGTTCTTCACGAGGGCACCCGCGCCGGTGATGCCGCCGTTCAACGTGAGCGCGTTGCTGCCGCCGAGCGTCAGCGTCGCGCCGGTGCCGAGATCGACCGCGTTGTTGACCGACAGGCTCGCGCTCGTGTCGAGCGTCGCCGCGCCGCCGACGTTCAGCGCGCCGCCGCCGAGCGCCCCGTTGTTGCCGAGCACCAGGCCGCCGCTGTTCAGGTTCGTGCCGCCCGTATAGACGTTCGCGCCGTTCAGCGTCTGCGTGCCGGTGCCGGCCAGCGTCAGGCTGCCCGCCCCGCCGATCACGCCGCTGAAGGTGCCGCTGGCGGTCCCGCCCAGCGTCAGCCCGTTGCCGCCCATGTTGACGGTCGTCCCCGCGACACCCGACAGCGCGCCGATCGTCTGGGCACTGGTCGCCGCGCCCAGGTCGAGCGCCGCGCCCGCGCCTGCCAGGTTCACCGCGCCCGTCGCCGCCAGGCTGCCGCCCGCGCCCACGGCCAGCGTGCCCGCGTTGATCGTCGTACCGCCCGTATAGGTGTTCGCGCCCGTGAGTGTCGTGGTCGCCGGGCCGTTCTTCACGAGACCGCCCGCGCCGGAAATGCCGCCACTCAGTGCGAGCGCATTGCTGCCACCGAGCGTCAGCGACGAACCGTTGCCAAGATTGACCGCGTTGGCGACCGACAGGCTCGCGTTCGTGTCGAGCGTCGCCGTGCCTGCGACGTTGAGCGCCCCCGTGCCGAGCGCCGCATTGTTGCCGAGCACCACGCTGCTGCCACCGCTCAGGTTCGTGCCGCCCGAGTAGGTGCTCGCGCCGTTCAGCGTCTGCGTGCCGCTGCCCGCCAGCGTCAGGCTGCCGGTGCCGCCGATCGCGCCGCTGAAGGTGCCGCTGGCCGTTCCGCCCAGCGTCAGCGCGTTACCGCCCAGCGCGACGTTCGTCCCGGCGACACCGGACAGCGCACCGATCGACTGCGCACCGGTCGCGGCGCTGACGTCGAGCGTCGCACCCGCGCCGGCCAGGTTCATCGCGCCGGTCGCCGCGAGGCTGCCGCCCCCGCTGATCGCCAGCGTGCCCGCGTTGATCGTCGTGCCGCCCGTGTAGGTGTTCGCGGCCGTCAACGTCGTCGTTGCCGCGCCGTCCTTCACGAGACCGCCCGCGCCGGCGATGCCGCCGTTCAGCGTGAGGGCATTGCTGCCGCCCAGTGTCAGCGTCGAACCGGTGTTGAGGTTGACTGCGTTGTTGACCGACAGGTTCGTGTTCGTATCGAGCGTCGCCGCGCCGCCGACGGTCAGCGCGCCCGTGCCGAGCGCCGCATTGTTGCCGAGCACCAGGCCGCCTGCGTTCAGGGTCGTGCCGCCGGCGTAGTTGTTCGCACCGGACAGCGTCACGGTCGCCGCACCGTTCTTCACGAGACCGCCGCCACCCGACACCGTGCCGTTCAGGCCGAGATTCGTGCTGCCGCCGAGTGTCAGCGTCGTGCCGGTGGCGATGTTGACACCGTTCGCGAGCGACACGTTGGTGGTCGCGTCGAGCGTCGACGAGCCGTTCACGTTCACCGCGCCGAGGCCGAGCGCCGTATTGCTGCCGACGACGAGGTTGCCGCCGTTCAGGTTCGTCCCGCCCGTGTACACGTTGGTGCCGGTCAACGCCTGCGTGCCCGTACCCGTGAGCGTGACACCGCCCGAGCCACCGATCGTACCCGCGTACGTCGCATTGCCGTTGCCGTTCAACGTCAGCGAATTGCCGCCGAGGTTCACGTTGGTGCCCGCCGCGCCCGCCAGCGCGCCGACCGTCTGCGTGCCCGATGCGCCGCTCAGGTCGAACGTCGCGCCCGCGCCACTCAGGTTCACCGTACCGCTCGCCGCGAGGCTGCCGCCCGCGCCCAGCGCGAGCGTACCGCTGTTGATCGTCGTGCCGCCCGTGTAGGTGTTCGTGCCCGTCAGCGTCGTGGTCGCCGCACCGTTCTTCACGAGGCCGCCGTTGCCGCTGATGCTGCCGGCCAGCCCGAGATTGTTGCTGCCGCCGACCGTCAGCGTCGTGCCCGTGGCGAGATTGACGGTGTTGTTGAGCGTCGCGTTCATACTCGAGTCGAGTGTGGCCGAGCCGTTGACGTTCAGTGCACCGGTGCCGAGCGCCGCGTTGTTGCCCACGACGAGGCCACCTGCGTTCAGGTTCGTGCCGCCCGTGTAGTTGTTCGCGCCGGACAGCGTCAGCGTGCCGCTGTCGTTCTTCGTCAGCGCGCCGCCGCCCGTTACCGTGCCCGACAGCGTGAGCCCGGTCGAACCCTGCACCGTCAACCCGCCCGCGTTGAGCGTCACGTCGTTGGCGACATTGAGCCCGACCGCACCCGCCTGCAGCGCGCCACCGGTGGCCGTGATGCTGCCGGTACCGAGCGACGCGTTGTTGTTGATGATCGCCACGCCGCCCGCCAGCGTCGCGTCCTGCGCGGTCGACGCGCCGTTGATCGTCCAGTTGCCGCTCTGGACATCGACGTGATTGAAGTTGATGTAGTTGTTGGCCGCGATCGTGCCGTTCGCGCTCGCCCCCTGTTGCAGCTTGAGCGTGTTGTCACCGCCCGCGCCGCCGTCGACCGTGCCCGTCGCCGCGACACCGAGCGTGATCGGGCCGACCGTGATGTTCAGTGCGCCCCCGGTGCCACCCGCCGCGTTGACCGACGAGCCCGTCACGGCGGTGAACGCGTTCGTGCTGTTCGCGCCCATCGACACGCTGCCGTTGATCGTGCCCGAGTTGACGAACGTATTGCCCGCCCCGGGCGTGCCGTTCGAACCGAGCGACACGCGGCCGGTGATCGTCCCGCTGTTCGTCATGTTGACCGCGGCGCCGCCGTATGCGGCGACCACGGGTGCATCCGCGCCGGTGAGAGTCGCGCCGACCAGCGGGTTCGAGCCGATCGTGCCGGTGTTGTTGATCGTCGACGTGCCGCCCGTGCCGTTCTGGACCGACAGCGCCATACCCGTCACGCCGCTGATCGCCACGCCGGTCGAGCCGTTCATCGTGCCGTTGTTGATGACGGTGGTGCCGGCGCTCGCCGCCGCGTTGCCGATCACCGCGCCGCTCGACAGCACGCCGAGGCCGGAGCCGAGCGCCGACGGGTCGATCGTGCCGTTGTTGGTCAGCTGGGTATTGTTGCCCGTCAGCGACATCGCGGTGCCACCGACGCCGAGCAGCACGCCGACGCTCGCTCCGGGGTTGACGGTCGCGTGGATATTGTTCGCGCTGTTCGAATAGCTCGGCGCAAGCGGGTTGGCGACCCCGGAGCAGGTCACCGTCGTGCCCGCCGTGCTACAGGTCGCATAGGCGGGCACGATACCGGCGCCGGACAGCGCCAGAAAAACACCCGTCGGCAACAGCAATTTCGGAAACGGTTCGCCGGATTTTTTCGAACGCGCAAGATTCATGCTTTCCCTCGTTATGTTATTGGAATTGGCATTACCGTGAAATCGAACAGCCGGCCGCAGAAAATCGCGGACAAAAGCGTGCCCCCCCCGGCTGTCGCGACGCGACGTCGGCTAATTCATGGACGAATCTTTTATTGGCCCTGGCAGGCAGGCGTGAAACTAGTCGAATGACATGTCGGTGGCCCCTGTTTTGTCTGCAGCGATTTTCTGGTTGATTTGATTACCGCCCTGCTTTTTGTCAGACAAGGCTATATCAAAAAAACAGGCTTTTCCAGTCGATCTTTTACCCTTTCATTTCGGGGGTGCAGTGAGCGCGCATTTTTTACTTATCGGAACGCTTCAAACAGGTAATTCCGGATGCCGCTTGTCAGCCGGTTTGATATTTCTCAAAAATACGGGATTCGCCGCATCGGTGAAAATACCGATATCGGTGTGATTATCAAGACGATTTATTGCAACGCAATATCGGCACACACGGAAAATATCGACACGAGCTAATCCCCGCGCTCCCATTCGTCATACGAAAGAAAGCAAATCCGGCACTTGGCCGATCCTTTCGATTTCCGTCGCGCATTGATCGAACACCACCACCCCGTTACGAAAACAGGCTCATCAGATAAAGCATCGGCCGGAACGAAACCGGCCGCGCATCGGGGTTCACCCACAGCCGCACCGCATACACCGCGTACGCCGGCACTTCACGCCAGCTCGAGTAGACGTCGCGCAACTGGAAACGGCGCGGATAGGCGGCAGAAATATCCGCCCGCGCGATGCCGACGCGCTCGAATGCGAGGCGCGCCCGCGCGAGGTGGTAATACTGACTGACGATCACCACACGCGACAGGCGGTGCGCCTGCAGATAGGCGAGCGTGTGCTGCGCGGTCGCGAGGGTGTTGTCGCCCTGGTCGTCGACCGTGATCCGGTCGGCGGGCACGCCGCGCGCCACGAGATAATCGCGCATCGCGGTTGCCTCGTTCAACCCGGGGCCGTCGATCGCGCCGCTGACGAGGAACGCCGGGCACTGCCCCGTGCGGTAGCAGCGCACGCCCACGTCGAGCCGGGTGGCGAGTACGGGCTTCGGCGCGCCGGCCTCGTCGAGCGCGTTGCCGAAGATCACGGCGACGTCGGCCGGCTCGCTCGGCACCCGCATCCCGTACGCGACGAGCGCAACGGCCGCGACGATCCAGAGGCAAGCGACGACGGCCAACAGGCGGCCCAGGCGGGCAAACACGCCCCGTTTGGTGTGGTTTTTCAAGGTTTTCGGTCTCTCAGGTCGTCGGGCGTAGCGGCTTGCCCGGCCCCGGACGGGCGCGTAACGCTAGCACGGTGCGCGTTCGGGTGTCCACGCAACGGACCGACGCCGGACAGCCTTCCGGCAAGTCGACTGGAGACACATACCCGGCGACGCGGGTACGCAATAGGGAGATCGAACGAAAGAAAATGTCCGCGCCGCTCGGCGACGCCTGGGCACGACCCGAATCAGTCGACCTGACACATCGTGAGCCGCCCCATCGCCTCGCCCGCGCCGCGCACCGCGCAGGTAGCCGGCTCGTCGGCGATCCGGGCGACGAGCCCCGTCTCGTCGTACAGCAGGCGTTCGAAATCCGCGAGCAGCGCGCCGCCGCCCGTCAGCACCACGCCGCGATTCGCGATGTCGGTCACGAGTTCGGCCGGCGCATTCTCCAGCACCGACTTCACCGCGCCGATCACCTGCTTGAGCGGCGCGGCCAGCGCGTCCGCCACGTCGTGGTTGGACAGCTCGATCGAGCGCGGCAGCCCGTCGCCGACACCCCGCCCGACCGCGCGCGTCGACCGGCGCGGCACCGCGCTGGTGGCCGAGCCGATCGTCTGCTTGACGTGTTCGGCCGTCTGTTCGCCGAGCAGCACGCCATACAGGTTGCGCACATGGTTGACGATCGCCGCGTCGAACTGGTTGCCGCCCACGCGAATCGCCTCGCGGTAGACGATGCCGCCGAGCGCGATCACCGCGACTTCGGTCGTCCCGCCGCCGATATCGACGACCATCGAGCCGACCGGCTCGGTCACCGGCAGCCCCGCGCCGAGCCCGGCCGCGAGCGATTCCTCGATCAGTTCGACCTCCGACACACCTGCCGCGAAGGCGGCCTCGCGGAGCGCGCGGCGCTCGACGGCCGTCGCGTCGGACGGCACGCACAACGTGACTTCGACGCGGCGGCCGAAGCGCGAACGCGTGCGCGACATGTCGATGAAGCTGCGGATCATCTGCTCGGCCGCGTGCGCGTCGGCGATCACGCCGTGCCGCATCGGCCGCACGGCTTCGAGATGCCCCGGTTCGCGGCCGAGCAGCGCCTTCGCGAGCTCGCCGACGGCCTCGAGCGTCGGCCGCGCGTCGGTCGCACCGGCACCGGCCTTGCGGAAGCAGACGACCGACGGCTGGTTCAGCACCACGCCGCGTTCGTGCGTATAAATCCGCGTACTCGCCGTTCCAGGGTCGATCGCAACGGGTTGCGCAAACAACTTTCCGAACAGCGGTGTCGACATATCAAACCTTTGTAATCGAGCGGACCCGGGCAGCCGCGCCGCATTTCGCGGCGCGTCCACGCCGCCCTATCAAGAACTTAGCGGCAAATCGTTCCGATACTTTAGGCAATTCAGATGATTTTTTCGCGAAACAATTGTCAAAAGTGCCGACCAGGACGCGTCCTGCGACGCAACAGCCTCTCGCATTGCGTCTGTAAAACACGGTAATCTCTCGGTCTTGCCTGCTCCCGGCAGGCCTCAGACGCCCGATCACGCCAGGTATTTCCTCCATGACAGCGACCGTTTCCTTCCGCTGGGCGCGGGTGCGCCCGCTTTGCACGACGCTCGTCGCCTTCTGGTGCGGCACGGTCGCCGCGCAACCGCTGCCGGCCGCCGACTCCGCCGCCGCGGCCCCGGTCGCTGCCGCCAGCGCGCCG
>NZ_VWWH01000096.1:0-26166 GCF_011753045.1 Burkholderia sp. Ap-955 | reverse complement strand
CATCCGGGCCGACGAAGGCGCCGCGAAGCGCCGGCCGATCGGCTTCTGAACGAGCGGCGCGCGCACGGCGGCGGCGTGCGCGCCGTGCCGTGCGCCGTGCGTCACGCACGGCCTCGCCGCGAGACGCTGCACGACCTTCGGCAAGCGGATGAACCGGGACGTACAATTCTCTTGTCTCCCCTCGACGCGCTAGCGGCGCGAAACGTCATGGAGCAGATGGATTGTGTCGTGATCGGCGCGGGCGTCGTCGGTCTGGCGATTGCGCGCGAACTGGCCGCGCGCGGGCGTGAAACGCTCGTGCTCGAGGCGGCCGATGCGATCGGCACCGGTACGAGTTCGCGCAACAGCGAAGTGATCCATGCGGGGCTCTACTATCCGCGCGGGTCGCTGAAGGCGACGTCGTGCGTGCACGGGCGCGACCTGCTGTACGAATTCTGCGAGACCCATCACGTGCCGCACCGGCGTGCCGGCAAGCTGCTCGTCGCCACGAGCGTCGCGCAGGTGAAGCAGTTGAAGGCGATCGCCGCACGCGCGACCGAAAACGGCGTGCTCGACCTGATGCCGCTCACGCGCGCCGAGGCGCAGGCGCTCGAGCCCGCGCTCGAATGCGTCGAGGCGCTGTTCTCGCCGTCCACCGGCATCGTCGACAGCCACCAGCTGATGCTTGCGCTGCTCGGCGACGCGGAGCGCGGAGGCGCCGTGTGCGCGCTGAAATCCCCGGTCGAATCGATCGACGTGCTGCGCGGCGGGCGCTTCGTCGTGCGCACGGGCGGCGACGCGCCGACCGAGATCGAGGCAGCCTGCGTGATCAACAGCGCGGGCCTCGGCGCGCAGGCGCTGGCGCGCCGCACGCGCGGCCTCGACCCGCGCTGGGTGCCGCCGCTCTATCTCGCGCGCGGCAACTACTTCAGCCTGTCGGGGCGCGCACCGTTTTCCCACCTGATCTACCCGATGCCCGACCGCGCGGGGCTCGGCGTGCACCTGACGTTCGATCTCGGCGGGCAGGCGCGCTTCGGCCCGGACGTCGAATGGATCGATGCGCTGCGCTACGAAGTCGATCCCGCGCGCGCGATCGCGTTCTACGCGTCGATTCGTGCGTTCTGGCCGGGCCTGCCCGACGACGCGCTGCAGCCGGCATATGCGGGCATCCGGCCCAAGCTCGCGGGCCCCGGCGAGCCGCCGGCGGACTTCATCGTGCAGGGCGCCGCGCAGCATGGCGTGCGGGGGCTCGTGAACCTGTTCGGCATCGAGTCGCCGGGGCTCACCGCGTCGCTCGCGCTCGCGCAGCGGGTGGGCGACATGACGGCTTACCGCTGACGCGGCGCGTGCGTGGCGGGCAGGTGGCGAATGCGTATCGGCCGTGTGGCGGCCGTGTGAAATCCCTTATCTCTGGAATTTCGGCGCGCACATTTATTCGCATGAGCGTTATTCTGTCGAACGGCTGTCGCCAGAGCAGCTTTCAAACCGATAACGTTGGAGCGAGTCCCCCATGAAAACATCCCGTCGGAGTTTCCTGATTACGAGCATTGGTGCCGTGTCCGCGCTGGCGCTGTCGCGTGAAGCGCTGGCCGATGCGCCGATGCTCGCGGAAAGCGACCCGACCGCGACGGCACTCGGCTACAAGGCCGATGCGACGAAGGTCGACAAGACGAAGTACCCGAAATACGCAGCAGGCCAGGATTGCGCGGCCTGCATGCTGTACCAGGGCAAGAAGGGCTCGGCCTCGGGCCCGTGCGGCGCCTTCCCCGGCAAGCAGGTGTCGGCGAAGGGCTGGTGCAGCGCCTTCTCGAAGATGGGTTGAGGCCCGTGCGGCATCGTGCGATGCCGCATTGTGGCGAAAACCGCAAAACGCCCTCCGTCGAAAGATGGCGGGCGTTTTTTATTGCTTGAAAACGGTTCCGGCGCTTTCTACACTCGCTGCACACCGGCGCGCCGCGGGCCCCCCCGCGCGCCGCGCAGCCCGGCACGGCGAACTGACGAGGACGAGGCACGCATGGCGACGATTGCGAATTCAACGAAAACGAGCCGGCCCGAGCGTGCGCTGAACCGGCGTGCGGTCGCGGCCGCCGTGATCGGCAACGCGCTCGAGTGGTACGACTTCACGGTGTTCGGCTTCATGACGGTCGTGATCGCCGAGCTGTTCTTCCCGACCTCCAGCGAATACTCGTCGCTGCTGCTCACCACCGCGACGTTCGGCGTCGCGTTCTTCATGCGTCCGATCGGCGGCATCGTGTTCGGGCTGTACGCGGATCGCGCGGGCCGCAAGGCCGCGCTGTCGCTCGT
The DNA here is from genome assembly GCF_011753045.1 of Burkholderia sp. Ap-955. NCBI lineage: Bacteria > Pseudomonadati > Pseudomonadota > Betaproteobacteria > Burkholderiales > Burkholderiaceae > Burkholderia > Burkholderia sp. Ap-955. The sequence goes on along the minus strand of NZ_VWWH01000096.1, from coordinate 23,883 downwards.
GATCCTCCTGATGACGGCCGGCATCTTCCTGCTCGCGGTCGCGCCGCCGTATGCGGCGATCGGCATCGGCGGCCCGATCCTGATCGTGCTCGGCCGTCTGCTGCAGGGCTTCTCCGCGGGCGGCGAATTCGGCAGCGCGACGGCGCTGCTGATCGAGGCCGCGCCATTCTCGAAACGCGGCTTCTACGGCAGCTGGCAGATGGCGAGCCAGGCGGCCGCGCTGCTGATCGGCGCGCTCGTCGGCGCGGCCGTCACGCGCGGGCTCTCGCACGACGCGTTGCGCAGCTGGGGCTGGCGCGTGCCGTTCGTCCTCGGGCTCCTGATCGGCCCGATCGGCTTCTACATCCGCCGCCATCTCGCCGATTCCGAAGCGTTCCTGCATGCGCAGCAAAGCGCGCGCCGCGCGACGCTCGGCGAAGTGTTCACGCGCCACCCGCGCGAGGTGCTGTGCGGGCTCGGCTCGGTGATCGCGCTGACGGTGACGATCTACGTGCTGATCAGCTATCTGCCGACCTTCGCGGTGAAGCAGCTGAAGCTGCCTTACGCGGAGTCGTTCTACGCGGTGATCGTCGGCAACCTGCTGCTGATGGTGCTGTCGCCGATCGCGGGCGCGTGGTCGGACCGCATCGGCCGCAAGGGGCTGTCGCTGTGGTCGCTCGTGCTGACGCTCGCGCTGATGTATCCGCTGTTCGCGTGGCTCGACGCGGCGCCGAGCATCGCGCGGCTGATCGCGGTGCAGGCCGTGCTGTCGGTCACGCTCGCGGGCTACTACGGGCCGTTCGGCGCGATGATCGCCGAGCTGTTCCCGGCCAACGTGCGCTCGACCGGGCTGTCGATCGCGTACAACGTCGCGGTGATGCTGTTCGGCGGCTTCGGGCAGTTCATCGTCACGTGGCTGATCAAGGTCACGGGCACGCCGCTCGCGCCGACCTACTACGTGATGGCCGGGATCGCGCTGTCGATCGTCGCGGTCGCGTTCGTGCCCGCGCGCAGCGCCGACCTCGACGCGCCGGTGTGACGACGCGCCGACATGACGATGTGAAGGCGATCATCGGATCGTTTCGCAAAACGCAATGATGTGCTGCGGAACACGGGAAAGCGGTGCGCCGGGCCTTCGTGTTCGCGCCCGAATTGTTTAGTCGTCGAACGAAACATGCGCGAGATGAACGAAATGGGCGCTCGCGCGCGTTATCGCATTTTTTTACCCCCACTAAACATCGGCAAAAACCCGGCGGGGCGTGTAGAAGAGTTTTTTCTCCAGCTTGTTGCCACATCGTTAGCTCAAGTAATATCCGCGTACGCCGGCCCCTGGCGGGCCGGTTCCGATCTGGAGACCTGGAGGAAACATGGAATACAACCGTCTGTTGCACACCCTGCGTGTTACCGCCATTGCAGGCGTGGCAGCGGCATCGCTCGGCGTCGCGGGCTCTGCATTCGCACAGATCCCGAACAAAACGCTCGTCTACTGCTCAGAAGGCAGCCCGGCGGGTTTCGATTCCGCGCAATTTACGACCGGCGTCGATTTCACCGCAGCCACGTTCACCGTCTACAACCGCCTCGTCGAATTCGAGCGCGGCGGCACGAAGGTCGAGCCGGGCCTCGCCGAGAAGTGGGATGTGTCGCCGGACGGCAAGGTGTACACGTTCCATCTGCGCCACGGTGTGAAGTTCCACACGACCGACTTCTTCAAGCCGACGCGTGAATTCAATGCGGACGACGTGCTGTTCTCGTTCGAGCGCATGCTCGACCCGAACAATGCGTTCCGCAAGGCTTACCCGGTGTCGTTCCCGTACTTCACCGACATGGGCCTCGACAAGCTGATCACGAAGATCGAGAAGGTCGATCCGTACACCGTGAAGTTCACGCTGGCCGAGCCGAACGCGCCGTTCATCCAGAACATGGCGATGGAATTCGCGTCGATCCTGTCGGCCGAATACGGCGACCAGCTGATGAAGGCTGGCAAGGCCGCCGACATCAACCAGAAGCCGGTCGGCACGGGCCCGTTCATCTTCCGCAGCTACACGAAGGACGCGACGATCCGATTCGACGGCAATCCTGATTACTGGAAGAAGGGCGAAGTGAAGATCTCGAAGCTGATCTTCTCGATCACGCCGGATCCGGGCGTGCGCGTGCAGAAGATCAAGCGCAACGAATGCCAGGTGATGAGCTATCCGCGTCCGGCCGACATCGCGACGCTGAAGGCCGATTCGGGCGTCGACATGCCGTCGCAGGCAGGCTTCAACCTCGGCTATCTCGCGTACAACGTCGAGCACAAGCCGGTCGACAAGCTCGAGGTGCGTCAGGCACTCGACATGGCGATCAACAAGAAGGCGATCCTCGAGTCGGTCTACCAGGGCGCAGGCCAGGCAGCTAACGCACCGATGCCGCCGACCCAATGGTCGTACGACAAGAACCTGAAGATGGCGCCGAACGACACCGCGAAGGCGAAGGCGCTGCTCGCGAAGGCCGGCTTCCCGAACGGTTTCGAGATCACGCTGTGGGCGATGCCGGTGCAGCGTGCGTACAACCCGAACGCCCGCCTGATGGCCGAGATGATCCAGGCCGACTGGGCGAAGATCGGCGTGAAGGCGAAGATCGTCACGTACGAGTGGGGCGAGTACATCAAGCGCGCGCACTCGGGTGAGCAGGACACGATGCTGATCGGCTGGACGGGCGACAACGGCGATCCGGACAACTGGCTCGGCACGCTGCTCGGCTGCGAAGCGATCAAGGGCAACAACTTCTCGCACTGGTGCTACAAGCCGTTCGACGAGCTGGTCCAGAAGGGCCGCACGACGACGGGCCAGGACGCGCGGACGAAGCTCTACATGCAGGCTCAGCAGATCTTCGCGCAACAGCTGCCGTTCTCGCCGATCGCGAACTCGACGGTCTACCAGCCGGTGCGCAAGACCGTGGTCGACATGCGTATCGAGCCGCTCGGCTATGCCCGCTTCGACGGTGTGAGCGTGAAGTAACGCGCCCGGCGTAAGCTGTATACGAAGACCGAGACCGGCTAATTCATCCGGCGGCGGGAGGCCAAAAGCTTCCCGTCGCCGGTCGCACATTTCCCACAAGAAAATACGAGACGCATCATGTTCACATTCGTGTTGCGCCGCGTGGGCATGGTGATCCCGACTTTCATCGGCATCACCATCCTGGCGTTTGCGCTGATTCACCTGATACCGGGCGACCCCATCGAAGTGATGATGGGCGAGCGCGGCGTCGATCCCGCGATGCATGCGGAGGCGATGAAACGCCTCGGGCTCGACCAGCCGCTGCCCATGCAGTACATCCACTACATCGGCCGGGCGCTGCATGGCGACCTCGGCACGTCGATCATCACCAACACGAGCGTCGCGGGCGAGTTCTTCGCGCGCTTCCCGGCGACCGTCGAGCTGTCGCTGTGCGCACTCGTGTTCGCGCTCGCGGTCGGGCTGCCGGCCGGCGTGATCGCCGCATTGCGGCGCGGCTCGGTCATCGACCATGGCGTGATGGGCACCGCGCTCACCGGCTACTCGATGCCGATCTTCTGGTGGGGGCTGATCCTCATCATGGTGTTTTCGTCGACCCTCGGCTGGACGCCCGTGTCGGGGCGCATCGCGGTCGAATACGACTTCCCGCACCCGACGGGCTTCATGCTGATCGACGCGCTGCTCGCGCCGGATGAAGGCGCGTTCAAGTCGGCGGTCAGCCACCTGATCCTGCCCGCGATCGTGCTCGGCACGATCCCGCTCGCGGTGATCGCGCGGATGACGCGCTCGTCGATGCTCGAAGTGCTGCGCGAGGACTACATCCGCACCGCACGCGCGAAGGGGCTGTCGCCCGCGCGCGTGGTCGTCGTGCATGCGCTGCGCAATGCGCTGATCCCGGTCGTCACCGTGATCGGCCTGCAGATCGGCACGCTGCTTGCTGGCGCCGTGCTGACCGAGACGCTCTTTTCGTGGCCCGGTGTCGGCAAGTGGCTGATCGATGCGATCGGCCGCCGCGACTATCCGGTCGTCCAGGGCGGCATCCTGCTGATCGCGACGCTCGTGATCGTCGTGAACCTGGTCGTCGACCTGCTGTACGGCGTGCTGAATCCGCGCATCCGCCACACGAGGTAATCCCATGAGCAATCTGCAAAATACCCTACCGACCGAATCCGTGCCGGCCGGCGGCCGTGCGCTCGCGCTGCGCGAGTTCTGGGCCAACTTCTCGCGCAACCGCGGTGCCGTCGGCGCCGGCATCGTCGTGATCGTGCTGATCCTGGTCGCGCTGCTCGCGCCGCTGCTCGCGCCGCACAGCCCGGTCGAGCAATACCGCGACTTCGTGAAGATCCCGCCCGCATGGCTCGAAGGCGGCAACTGGAAATTCATCCTCGGCACCGACGAAGCGGGCCGCGACATTCTTTCGCGGCTGATGTTCGGCGCGCGGATGTCGTTCTGGATCGGCTTCGTGTCGGTCGTGCTCGCGCTGATCCCCGGCATCGTGCTCGGGCTCGTCGCCGCGTTCTTCCAGAAGTGGGCCGACACGCCCGTGATGCGCATCATGGACGTGCTGCTCGCGCTGCCGTCGCTGCTGCTCGCGGTCGCGGTCGTCGCGATCATCGGCCCGGGCCTCACCAACACGATGTTCGCGATCGCGATCGTCGCGCTGCCGGCCTATGTGCGTCTCACGCGCGCATCGGCGCTCGGCGAGCTGCAGAAGGAATACGTGACGGCGTCGCGCGTGGCCGGTGCCGGCACGCTGCGCCTGATGTTCTCGCAGGTGCTGCCGAACTGCACGGCGCCGCTGATCGTGCAGGCGACGCTCGGCTTCTCGTCGGCGATCCTCGACGCGGCCGCGCTCGGCTTCCTCGGCCTTGGCGTGCAGCCGCCGACCGCCGAATGGGGCGCGATGCTCGCCTCCGCGCGCGACTACATCGACAACGCGTGGTGGATCGTGACGATGCCGGGCCTGTCGATCCTGATTTCGGTGCTCGCGATCAACCTGCTCGGCGACGGGCTGCGCGACGCGCTCGATCCCAAACTGAAACGGATGGCGTGAACATGAGCCAAGATCTTCTGACCATCCGCAATCTCGCGGTGAACTTCAATGGCCTGCCCGCGGTCGACCGGATCAACCTGTCGATCGCACCGGGCGAGGTGGTGGGCGTCGTCGGCGAATCGGGCTCGGGCAAGAGCGTGACGATGATGGCGCTGATGGGCCTGATCGACGCGCCGGGCAAGGTGACGGCGGACGAAGTCACGTTCAATGGCGTCGACCTGCTGAAGGCGTCGCCGAAGGCGCGCCGCAAGATCGTCGGCAAGGACATCGCGATGGTGTTCCAGGATGCGCTGACGAGCCTGAATCCGAGCTACACGGTCGGCTACCAGATCAAGGAAGTGCTGAAGCTGCACGAAGGGCTGCGCGGCGACGCGCTGCACCGGCGCGCGCTCGAGCTGCTCGACCAGGTCGGCATTCCCGATGCAAAGAACCGCATCACGTCGTTCCCGCACCAGATGTCGGGCGGGATGAACCAGCGCGTGATGATCGCGATGGCGGTGGCGTGCAACCCGAAGCTGCTGATCGCCGACGAGCCGACCACCGCGCTCGACGTGACGATCCAGGCGCAGATCATGGATCTGCTCGTGAAGCTGCAGAAGGAGCGCGGCATGGCGCTCGTGCTGATCTCGCACGACCTGGCCGTGGTGTCGGAGGTCGCGCAGCGCGTGGCGGTGATGTACGCGGGCGAGGTGATCGAGACCAACCGCGTGCCCGACATCTTCCGCGCGCCGCATCATCCGTACACCGAAGCGCTGCTCGCGGCGATTCCCGAGCACAATCAGGGGGCGCGTCGCCTTGCCGCATTGCCGGGCATGGTGCCGGGCCGCGATGATCGCCCGTCCGGGTGCCTGTTCGCGCCGCGCTGCAAGTACGTCGTCGACGACTGCCGCAAGGCGCGGCCGGCGCTCGACACGCTGGTGCCGGCCAACGATGCGATGCGCGCGCGCTGCATCAAGCCGCTCAACGTTTCCAACCTCGACCTGACGGGAGGTGCACGATGAATGCAGTCAATCAAACGCCTCGCGTGTCGCACGACGAGGAAGCCGTGCTGGTGGCCGACGGCCTCGCGAAACACTATTCGGTGAAGCGCGGGATGTTCGGGCAGGGCACGGTGAAGGCGCTGAACGGCGTGTCGTTCTCGCTGAAGCGCGGCAAGACGCTCGCCGTCGTCGGCGAATCGGGCTGCGGGAAGTCGACGCTCGCCCGCCAGCTCACGATGATCGAGACGCCCACCTCGGGCAGCCTGACGATCGACGGCAAGAACGTGGCCGGCGCGAGCCGCGAGACGGTTGCCGACCTGCGCCGCCGCGTGCAGATGGTGTTCCAGAACCCGTTCGCGTCGCTCAACCCGCGCAAGACCGTCGAGCAGACGCTTTCCGAGCCGCTCGAGATCAACACGAACCTGACGGCCGTCGAGCGCGCCGCCCGCATCGCGCAGATCATGCGCACGGTCGGCCTGCGGCCCGAGCACGCGAAGCGTTATCCGCACATGTTCTCGGGCGGCCAGCGCCAGCGGGTCGCGATCGCGCGCGCGATGATCCTCGATCCGCGCATCGTCGTGGCCGACGAGCCGGTGTCCGCGCTCGACGTGTCGATCCAGGCGCAGATCCTGAACCTGTTCATGGATCTGCAGGAGCAGTTCAAGACGAGCTACGTGTTCATCTCGCACAACCTGTCGGTGGTCGAGCACGTCGCGGACGACGTGATGGTGATGTACTTCGGCAGCGTCGCGGAGCTGGGCGACAAGGCGACGATCTACGCACGGCCGCGCCATCCGTACACGCGGGCGCTGATGTCGGCGACGCCGGCGATCTTCGAGGAAGACCGCCGCGTGCAGATCAAGCTGCAGGGCGAACTGCCGTCGCCGCTCAATCCGCCGTCGGGCTGCGCGTTCCACCAGCGCTGCCCATACGCGGTCGAGCGGTGCCGCGTCGAGGAGCCGCAATTGCGCGAGGTCGACGGCCGGCGCGTGGCCTGCCATCGCGCCGAGGAGGTCGGGGAGGAGAATGCCTGAAGCATTGGCGGCGCGCGCGTCCGGCGTGCGCCGTGCGGGGGCAAGCAGCGCGCGCGTGATGCGCGCGTACCGCTACGCGCGGCGCTGGAGCGTGCGTACCGTCACGGGCGCGGCGCTGGCCGGTGCGTGCGTGGCGGCCAGCCTCGTGGTTCCCGTCGAATCCGCGCGCGCCGAAGGGCGCGCACCGGCCACTTCACCGATCCATCCATCGCAAGTCCCGCCGCCCGGCTTGAGCCTGCCGGGCTTCCACGCGCCCGCCGTGTCGAATGGCACGGTGTCGCGCGGCACCGTGCGCGTGCAGCCCGCGCGCATGCCGTTCTACGTCGCGACCAAGGGCAAGGTGACGCTCTACGTGCTCGGCACGCTGCACACCGGCGACCCGTCCGACTACCCGGGCGCGCAGCCGTTCCGGCCGCGCATCCTCGCGGCGCTCGCCGCGTCGCCCACACTGGCGCTCGAGCTGTCGCCCGACGATCTGCTCGAATCGCAGGACGACGTGTCGAAGTACGGCGTCTGCCGCTACCCGTGCCTGCAGCGCCTGCTGCCCGAGCCGCTGTGGCAGCGGCTCGCGGCGCGCCTGCGCGGCAACCCGGCCGCGCTCGTCGAGATCCGCAAGATGCGGCCGTGGCTCGCGGCGCTCGTCGTCGAGACCTACGATTCGCTGTCGGCCGGTTTGCAGACCGAGTACGGCACCGAGGCGCAGCTGCAGAACGTGTTCCTGAAGAAAAAGGGCGGCCGCGTGATCGGGCTCGAGACGCTCGCCGAACAGATGCGGGCGTTCACCGGGCTGACGCTTGCCGAGCAGCGCGAGATGCTCGCGCAGGACATGGTGCAGACACCCGCGCAGAACGCCGACGACATCAAGGCGCTGCACCGACTGTGGCGAATTGGCGACGCCGATGCGATCTCGGCATGGGCGGTCGCGAAGAGCGAACGGCTCGCGCGGTCGAAGGCGTTGTCGGACGCGATCGACAACAAGATCGTGTACGAGCGCAACCGGCGCTTCGTTGCACGGATGACGGCAATCGCCGCACCGAACCGGCCGCTGTTCGTCGCGATCGGCGCGCTGCATCTGGGTGGCCCGCGCGGCGTGCTCGAATTGTTGCGTCAACAAGGTTACAGCGTCGACGCGAACTGATCGCCGTCACCGCACCCGAACCGATCCTCCCCTGTTTGATCGACGCTGTGCGAGCGGCTCAAACGCCTGGTTGGGCACGCGATTCGATAAGGAAAACCCTCGATTCATCAGAAAATAGCGTTTCAAACGATTGACATCCGGATCTGCCAATATCTATTCTTCGATCCACAAGTTGAAAAAATGAAAAGAATAGAAAAAGTTCTACGGGGTAGCAGAAAATAAAGCGCGGGGTTAGCGCGTTGCCGGCACGTGGTGCACGTGCCGGCCGCGGCAGTGTCTGCATGTACGGCGGGGCCAATCATCGTCGGACAACAACAACGCATGCAGGCCGACTTGCGGGATAAGCGACGTTCCGTCGTCCCACCGGGGAAAGGCAGTGATCGGGCGGTGGCGGACGTTTTTTAATCCGGAATATTTTTCCGGTCACCGTCGCAAGACGGTTTCGGGGGGCGAATCGACAGACGGCAAAGCCGCAGCGATTGCGCCAACGGAAAAGCGCCACGAGGGCGCTTTTTTCTTTTGTGCGACGGATTGTGCGTCTGCTGCGCGATCGGCTCGATCAGGCGCGTTCGTCGGCGTGCAGCATGCCGGGCGCGACCACGTCGACGCCCACCGCCTCGAGCGCGGCGCGAATCCGTTTCGCGAATACGAGCGCGTGCGGCCCGTCACCGTGCAGGCAGACGGTCTGCGCATTGAGCATCACCCATTCGCCGCCGATCGCACGCACCTGCCGGCTGCGCACCATGTCCAGCGTGCGCGCGATCATCGTGTCCTCGTCGTCGATCAGCGCGCCGGGCTGGTTGCGCGGCACGAGCGAGCCATCGGCGAGGTAGCCGCGATCGGCGAACACTTCCTCCACCGCGGCGAGCCCCGCGTGCCGCGCGGCCGCGACGAACACGCTGTTCGCCAGCCCGAACACCGCGAGCGACGGGTCGAAATCGCGGATCGCGGACACCACCGCCTCGGCGATCATCGGGTCGCGCGCGGCCTGGTTGTACAGCGCGCCGTGCGGCTTCACGTGCGCGATGCGCCCGCCCTCGGCCTGCGCGATCGCCGACAGCGCGCCGAGCTGGTACAGCACGCCTGCGTAGATGTCGCTGGCCGGCAGCTGCATTTCCTTGCGGCCGAAATTCTCCGGATCGTGAAAGCTCGGGTGGGCGCCGATCGCCACGCCTTTCTGCACGGCCCAGCGTACGCAGTCGCGCATCGCGTTCGCCCCGCCCGCATGCCACCCGCATGCGATGTTCGCGGACGTCACGAGGTCGAGCAGCGCCTCGTCCGAACCGCATCCTTCGCCGAGATCGGCATTCAGATCGATTTCCATGGTGTTCCTCGTCCACTGATTGCGTGGCCCGTCCTCTCTACTGCGACTGCCTTCGGTACTACTACCGCCATTGTCACGCCGCACGCGACTCGGCGCGGCGGCGCGTTTCCTCGCGCAGGTCGATCGCCACGTCGATCTGCCGCAGATAGGCACGTTCCGCGGCCAGCGCGGCGCGCGCGGCGTCGGGTGTCGTGCGCACGAAGCGGATCGGCAGGTTGAGCCGCGCCTGCGCGAGTTTCCACAGGTCCGCACGGATCACCGTGCCGATCTTCGGGTAGCCGCCGGTGGTCTGCGCGTCGTGCATCAGCACGATCGGCTGGCCGTTCGGCGGCACCTGGATCGTGCCGGGCAGCACCGCGTGCGACAGCAGCTCGGCCGGCCGCTCGCGCACGAGTTCGACACCGGCGAGCCGGTAGCCCATGCGGTTGCTGTTCGCCGTGACCAGCCATTCTTCATCCCAGAACGCCTGCTGCGAATCGGCGGCGAATGACGCATAGTCGGGGCCCGGCAGCACGCGCACGGGCATCGCCCACGGCGCATGCACGGGGCGGTGACGGCGCGGCGGCTCGTCGACGCGCACGAACGCGCACCACGCCGGCGCCTTGACGCCGAATTCGGGGGCGTCGGCCGCGAGGCAACCCATCCCGGCCGGAAGCACGCCGACCGGGAGGCGATCGCCGTCGCGCAGCGCGCGGCCGCCGAGGCCGCCGAAGCGCGATGCGAGATCGGTGCTGCGCGAGCCGAGCATCGGCAGCACGTCGATGCCGCCGGCGATGCACAGGTAGCCGCGCATCCCGCGTTTCGCGGCGGGCAGCACGAGCGTCTGCCCGGCCTCGACCGGCAGGCTCCACCATGAATATACGCGCTGGCCGTCGAGCGTCGCACCGAACTCGGTGCCGGTGATCGCGATGCGGGTCGCGCGCGTGAAGCGGAAGGCGGCCGGGCCGATCGTGATCTCGACGCCCGCCGCATCGGGGCGGTTGCCGACCAGCCGGTTGCCGACTTCGAGCGCGAGGCCGTCGAGCGCGCCGCCCTGCGCGACGCCGAGATGGCGTGCGCCGCGGCGCCCGAGATCCTGCACGGTGGTCAGCGGGCCGGCCCGCACCACCTCGATGGTGCCCGGTACGTTGCTCTGGGTCATCGTGCGTCGACTCCGGCAATGGTGAAGCGCACGCGGTCGCCGGGCAGCAGCAGCGTCGGCTGCGGCCGCGCCGGATCGAACAGCACGAGCGACGTGCGGCCGATCAGTTGCCAGCCGCCGGGCGACGTGGCCGGGTAGATGCCCGTCTGCGCGCCGCCGATGCCGACCGAGCCGGCCGGCACCTCCAGGCGCGGCGCCGCGCGGCGCGGCATGTGCAGCGCGGCGTCGAGCCCGCCGAGATACGCGAAGCCGGGCTGGAAGCCGACGAAGAACACGACGTAGGCGCCCGCCGCGTGGCGCGCGACGACCTCGTCGGCCGACAGGCCGGTATGCGCGGCGACGGCCGGCAGATCGGGGCCGGCGGCGCCGCCGTATTCGACCGGGATCTCGACCTCGCGGCCGTCCGCGTGCTCGACGTCGGCCGTCTCCCACGCGTCGCGCAGCGCCGGCGTGAGCGAATCGGCCGTCGTGGCGAGCGCGTCGAATACGATCGTCAGGTTGTTCATGCCGGGCACGACGTCGATCACGTCGGGCCACGCGCGCGCGGCCTCGGCCACGGCCCAGACGCGGCGCTGGCAATCGAGCGTGGCGGGCGGCGGCACCTCGCAGACGAGGGCGGCATCGCCGAGCGGATAAATGCGGGGTTGCGTCATCGGACTGGCACGGTTCGGACGGCAATGTTAGCGCACATTGTCAATAAAATATCGACAACTTCCCAATAAGCGTTTTCGCCTAGCCCGTATGTCGGGGCTTCTGGCGTACACTCGGCACACCCTGTCATCCGGCTTGCTCCGCCTTTCCATGAAGCGTCCTGCGACCAAGATCGTGTCATCCGAACACCTCGTTTCCGATTCGAGCGCGGAGCTGTCGGAACTCGAATACGGCCTCATCATGGCAGGCAATGCTTTCAACCGGTGGATGGTGCGCTGCATGTCGGCGGCCGGCGCGAAAGACATGACGGCGGTCGAGGTGTCGCTGCTGCATCACGTCAGCCATCGCGAACGCAAGAAGAAGCTCGCCGACATCTGCTTCGTGCTCAATATCGAGGATACGCACGTCGCGACCTATGCGCTGAAAAAACTGATCGCCCGCGGCTATGTGAAGAGCGAGAAGAACGGCAAGGAAGTGTTCTTCTTCGCGACCGACGCGGGCCGCGACCTGTGCCTGAAGTACCGCGAGGTGCGCGAGCACTGCCTGATCGAGACGCTGAAGGACAGCGGGCTCACCAATGAGCAGATCGGCGACGCGGCGCAGTTGCTGCGCAACGCATCGGGCCTGTACGACACGGCCGCGCGCGCGGCGGCGTCGCTGTAAACGATTGCGCGGCGGGTGGTGCGCGGCGGTGCGCTGACGGGCGTGCGACGACGGATGCGGCGCCGCCCGCCGCCTCATTCGGCGGCCGGGTACAGCGCGCCGTCGGTCACGACCCAGTGCAGCGCGAGATCGTGCGCTTCGGCCGGCAGCGCATCGACGCGGCACGCTTCATACGCGATGCCGACCGTCACGGGCAGCTGGCTGCCCGGCCATGCGGCGAGCGTACGGTCGTAGTAGCCGCCGCCGTAGCCGAGCCGGTAGCGCTGCAGATCGAATCCCACGCAGGGAATCAGCAACAGGTCGGGCACGACGACGATTCCCGACGCCGGTTCCGGAATCCGGTGATGACCTTCGCGCATTGGCGTGTGCGTGTCCCATGCATGGAACTCGAGCGGCGTGTGCCGCTCGTCGATCACGGGTAGCGCAGCCTGCCTGCCGGCACCGGCCGCGCACCACGCGAGCACCGCGTCGCGCGCATCGAATTCGCCCGGCAGCGGCCAGTAGAACCCGACCGTGCGCGGCGCGAGCCGTTCGAGCAGCGTGCGCAGCCGCGCGTCGAGCGCGGCGTTCGCGGCGGGTTGCGACGCGGCGTCGCGACGCGCGCCGGACAGCGTTTTGCGTAGCGCAACCTTCGGGTTCGGCACAGGGTTGCGTGCTATGCTTTCGCTCACTTCGTGCTCCATTCAAAACGATGTCGAACAGCCTTTTCCGAGTATATCGCGCGGTCGCGCTCACACTTTCGGCCGCCGCGCTCGTCGCGGGTACGGCTGCGTGCGCCGCACCGAACGACGATACGGTCTCCGGGGACGACCAGACCTTCGTGCAGCTTCGTGAAGCCGCGCGTCGCAACGACGCCGCGAAAGCCGCGCAGCTCGCGTCGATGATCCCGAACTATCCGGTACCGTCCTACGTCGAGTATTTCCAGATCAAGCCGCAGTTGTTCGATTCGACGGGCCGCGCGCGCGTGGATGCGCCGGACGCGCCCGTGCAGTCGTTCCTGCAGCGCTACGACGGCCAGGCGATCGCCGACCGCCTGCGCAACGACTACCTGCTCGTGCTCGGCGCGCGCCACGACTGGCGCAACTTCGACGAGCAATACAAGCGCTTCGTGCTCGACGACGACACGCAGGTCAAGTGCTATGCGCTCGAATCGCGCGCGGCGCGCGGCGAGAACGTCGCCGAAGCGGCACGTGCGCTGCTCGTCGAGCCGAAGAACTACGGCGACGCGTGCGTCGACCTGATCACCGCGCTCACGGTCAACCAGCAGTTCACGAGCGACGACGTGTGGCAGCAGGCGCGCCTCGCGTACGAGCAGAATTACACGACGCTCGGCGGCAAGATCGTCGACGCGCTCGGCGCGCGCCCGGTCGGCTTCGACCAGGCGACGAGCGCGCCGCCGCTGTACCTCGCGCGCGGCGTCGGCCCCGACGCAACCTCGCACCAGCTCGCACTGATCGCGCTCGGCCGCATGGCGCGCAACGATCCGGACGCGGCAGCCGCGATGCTGACCACGGTCGCGCCGTCGCTGACCAAGCAGGAGCAGGCGATCGCGTGGGGTGCGATCGGCTACCAGGGCGCGATCAAGCGCTCGCCGCTCGCGTCGGTCTGGTACGCGAAATCCACGAATGCGCCGCTGTCGAACCCGGGCTACGAATGGCGCACGCGCGCCGCGCTGCTCGCCGGCAACTGGCCGATGGTGCGCTGGTCGATCGAGCAGATGCCGCCGTCGCTGCGCGACGATCCGGCCTGGATCTACTGGCATGCGCGCGCGCTCAAGCAAAGCGGCGACACGCTGCAGGCGAACCAGGAATTCGAGCAGGTCGCCGGCCAGTTCAACTTCTACGGGCAGCTCGCCGGCGAAGAACTCGGCCAGCGCACGTCGATCCCGCCGCGCACGAAGGTGAGCGACGCCGAGATCGACGCGATGAGCAAGATTCCGGGCTTCGCGCTCGCGCAGCGTTTCTACGCGCTGAACCTGCGCCTCGAAGGCAACCGCGAATGGAACTGGCCGCTGCGCGGGATGACCGATCGCCAGCTGCTGGCCGCGGCCGAGTACGGCAAGCGCGTCGAGCTGCTCGACCGCACGGTCAACACGGCCGACCGCACGAAGGCCGAGCACGACTTCACGCTGCGTTACCCGTCGCCGTACCGCAACATCGTCGAGCGCTACGCGCAATCGACCGGCCTCGACACCGAATGGGCGTACGGGCTGATCCGCCAGGAATCGCGCTTCATCATCAGCGCGCGTTCGTCGGTGGGCGCGGGCGGCCTGATGCAGCTGATGCCGGCCACCGCGCAGATGGTCGCGAAGAAGCTCGGCATGGGCACGATCTCGCGCGCGCAGATGCACGACATCGATACCAACATCCAGCTCGGCACCTGGTATCTGGCGGACATCTACAACAACTTCGACAGCTCGCCGGTGCTCGCCACGGCCGGCTACAACGCGGGCCCGGGCCGGCCGCGCCAGTGGCGCCAGGTGTTGACGCAGCCGGTCGAAGGCGCGATCTTCGCAGAAACGATTCCGTTCAACGAGACGCGCGACTACGTGAAGAACGTGCTGTCGAACACCGTCTACTACGCGGCGCTCTTCGAGGGCAAACCGCAGTCGTTGAAGAAACGTCTAGGCATGATCTCGCCCTGATACGCAATCTTCATACTGCCGCGCGAGACGCGGCAGTGTTCTTTTGAGGCTCACGACATGGATAGCCAGACCGTTGCGCTGCTGGGCGGCACCGGCTTCATCGGCAGCCGGCTCGTCAATGCGCTGATCGAATCCGGCAAGCAGGTACGGATCGGCACACGCCGGCGCGACCACGCGCGCCACCTGCAGATGCTGCCCGTCGAAATCGTCGAGCTCGAAGCGCTCGACACGCGCACGCTCGCGCGCTTCGTCGCCGGTGCGCACGCGGCGATCAACCTCGTCGGCGTGCTGCACGGCGGCCGCGGCACGCCGTACGGGCCCGGCTTCGAGCGCGCGCACGTCACGCTGCCGGCCGCGCTCGCGACCGCCTGCACCGAAGTGGGCGTGCAGCGCGTGCTGCACATGAGCGCGCTCGGCGCCGATTCGCACGGCGCGAGCATGTACCAGCGCTCGAAGGGCGACGGCGAGGCCGCGCTGCATGCGATCGCGGCGACCGATTCGCTCGCGCTGACGATCTTCCGCCCGTCGGTCGTATTCGGCCCCGGCGATGCGTTCCTCAACACGTTCGCGAACCTGCAGCGCTCGGTGCCCGTGCTGCCGCTCGCGATGCCCGACGCACGCTTCCAGCCGGTGTTCGTCGGCGATGTCGTGCGCGCGTTCGTCAACACGCTCGATCTCGCGGGCGCATACGGCAAGACCTACGAACTCGGCGGCCCGACCGTCTACACGCTCGAGGAGCTGGTGCGCTATTGCGGCACGCTGGTCGGCCGGCAGGCCCGCATCGTGCGGCTGCCCGACGCGCTCGCGCGGCTGCAGGCGAGCGTGTTCGAATGCCTGCCCGGCGAGCCGGTGCTGACGCGCGACAATCTCGCGACGATGTCGGTGCCGAACGTGCTGTCGGGGCCGCTCGCGCCGGAGCTCGGGATCTCGCCCGCGAGTCTCGAAAGCATCGCGCCCGCGTATCTCGGCCATGCCGCGCAGCGCTCCCGGTTCGACTGGTTCCGCTCGCGCCGCTAGGCCGGCAGCGTCATCCTTTCCACCTTCGCGTTTTCCGGAACACCGTCATGAAACTCGTCATTGGAGACAAGAACTACTCGTCGTGGTCGATGCGCCCGTGGCTGCTGCTCGCGCATTTCGGCATCCCGTTCGACGAGATCGCGATCGAGCTGCGCCACGATGACACGGCCGCGCGCATCCGCGAGTATTCGCCGTCCGGCAAGGTGCCGTGCCTGGTCGACGACCATGGCGTCGCGATCTGGGATTCGCTCGCGATCGCCGAGACGCTCGCCGAGCGCTATCCGCAGTTTCCGATGTGGCCGGCCGATCCGCTCGAGCGCGCGCATGCGCGCTGCGTCGCGGCCGAGATGCATTCGGGCTTCGCGGCGCTGCGCACGCAGATGGGCATGAACGTGCGCGCGTCGATGCCGGGGCGTGGTGCGACGCCCGACGCGCTCGCCGATGTCGCGCGCATCGACGCGCTGTGGAATGAGTGTCTCGAGGCGTCGGGCGGGCCGTTCCTGTTCGGCGAATTCGGCATCGCCGATGCGATGTACGCGCCCGTCGTGATGCGCTTCAACACGTACGCGCCGGGCCTGTCGCCGGAAGCGGCCGGCTATGCGGCCCGCGTGACGGCGCTGCCGGCCGTCCAGCGCTGGATCGACGCCGCGCGCCGCGAAACGAACGTGATCGCCGAATACGAGCCGCAGCCATGAACATCTACGCAGTAGGCGGCGCCATCCGCGACGAACTGCTCGGCGTGCCCGTGCAGGACCGCGACTACGTGGTGGTGGGCGCGACCCCCGAGCAGATGGCCGCGCAGGGTTTCCGGCCGGTCGGCAAGGATTTCCCGGTATTCCTGCATCCGAGCACGCAAGAGGAGTACGCGCTCGCGCGCACCGAGCGCAAGACGGCGGCCGGCTATCACGGCTTCCAGTTCCATTACGCGCCGGACGTGACGCTCGACGAGGATCTCGCGCGGCGCGACCTGACGATCAACGCGATGGCGCGCGAGGTGAGCCCGGAGGGCGACCTGGTCGGGCCGGTGATCGATCCGTTCGACGGGCAGGCCGACCTGCGCGCGCGCGTGTTCCGGCATGTGAGCGACGCGTTCGTCGAGGATCCGGTGCGGATTCTGCGCATCGCGCGCTTCGCCGCGCGGTTCGCGGATTTCACGGTCGCGGACGAAACGCTCGCGCTGATGCGGCGGATGGTCGATGCGGGCGAGGTCGACGCGCTCGTGCCCGAACGCGTGTGGCAGGAAATCGCGCGCGGGCTGATGGAAGCGAAGCCGTCGCGGATGTTCGCGGTGTTGCGCGAGTGCGGCGCGCTCGCGCGCATCCTGCCGGAAGTCGATGCGTTGTGGGGCGTGCCGCAGCGCGCCGACTACCACCCGGAAGTCGACACGGGCGTGCACGTGATGATGGTGGTCGACTATGCGGCGAAGCAGGGTTATTCGCTGCCGGTGCGCTTCGCGGCGCTCACGCACGATCTTGGCAAGGCGACGACACCGGCCGACGTGCTGCCGCGCCATGTCGGTCACGAGGGCCGCAGCGTCGACCTGCTCAAGCCGTTGTGCGAGCGGCTGCGCGTGCCGAACGAATGCCGCGATCTCGCGCTGGTCGTCGCGCGCGAGCACGGCAACCTGCATCGCGTGATGGAGATGGGCGCTGCCGCGCTGGTGCGGCTGTTCGAGCGCAGCGACGCGCTGCGCAAGCCGGCGCGTTTCGCCGAGATGCTGCAGGCGTGCGAATCGGATGCGCGCGGGCGGCTCGGGCTCGACGCGCAGCCGTATCCGCAGGCCGAGCGGCTGCGCGTCGCGCTCGCGGCCGCGCGCAGCGTCGATGCCGGCGCAATCGCGCGCGGCATCGGCAACGATACGGAGAAGATCAAGGACGCCGTGCATCGCGCACGGATCGAGGCCGTCGCGCAGGCGCTCGAGATCGGGGAATAGGGCCGACGGGTAGGGCGTGCGTCGCCCTCCCGACAACCGTTACGACTTCTTCTTGCGCGCCGGCTTCGCGGCCGCCGGGCGTTTGGCGGCGGATGCGCGCGGCTTGGCCGCGGCCTTCTTTTCCTTTCCTGCCGCGCCGGCGTCGCGATCGCGCTCCGCCCGCTTGGGCGACGGCCCGCGGCGGCTCACGCGCGGCTTGCCCGGCGTCGCACGCGCGGTGGGGCCCGGTTTCCCGACGTCCATCGTCGCCGACACGAACCCGGCGCCACGGTCGTCGAACAGCGGCAGCGTGCCGACCGTGATCACCTCGGCCGGCCCGTCGCCCACGTTGGCGACCCGATGCCGCTTGCGCGCGTCGAAGTGCAGCGAGTCGCCGGGCGACAGCGGGTAATCCTTCTTGCCGACCGTGTAGCAGATCCGGCCGGCCAGCACGTACACGAATTCGTCGCCGCCGTGCGCGACCCATTCCGAGCGGTAGCCTTCCATCATCTGCACCTTGAGCGCGTTGATCTGGCTGCCGTCGAACGTGGTGGAGAGGCGTTCGTACCACTGCGACCTGGCGTCGAGCGCGTACGGCTTGCGGCGGCCCTCGTACGAGTCGGGCTGGGTCTGGCGCGGCTGGTCGATCAGCGCGCCGAGCGGCACGCCGAGTGCCTTCGCGACGTTGACGAGCGACGACAGCGAGATGCCCGTGAGGTGGCGCTCGACCTGGGACAGGAACCCGACCGACAGCTTCGCTTCGGTCGCGACTTCCAGCAGCGTCTTCTTCGCGTCCCGGCGCAGGCGGCGAATGCGCTGGCCGATACGCATGATGTCTGAATCCATGAATCTCTTTCGTGACAACGAGTCGGGAGGCGAGCGGACGGGCGGTGCAGTCGCCGGACGGTGATTTCCGCGCACCGCACGAAGCACGGCCGTCGGGACGGCGATGCCGGCGAATTGTACCGCGCAGCGTTGCCGGACGAATGCTCGTTGTGCCGGGCTGCGCAGGCGCCGTGCCGATTTTAGCCCTACGAAAATTTTAGCTTGACCTCAATTTCGGTGTGCTCTAGATTCTGTCGCGCGTATCAAAAAAAGTTAAGTGGGACGAAAATTTTTTCAAGGACTGCTGCCGGAACGGCACGGCGGTCCGGCGCCGTGCCGCGCCGGGCCGAACGTCCACCTGCAGCGGCGCCATGCCGCATCAGGCCTGCCTCGGGCCTGCACCCCGCCGCGTCACCGCCGGCCGCCGACAACAATGCATAACGGGCTTCCGATGATCGATCGACTGAAATACAGCTTCTCCGGCCTTCCCCCCTACGACCCATCCGTCGTCGACACGCAGGCGGCCCTGTCGCGCCTGCTCGATGCCGCGCGGCTCGACGCGGTGCTGGTCACGTCGCAGGACGAATACGTGACCGAGTACCTGCCGCTCGCCAACAATCCGCGCTACGCGGTGTCGGGTTTCGATGGCTCGGCCGGCTGCGGGATCTTCCTGAGCGCGGCGACCGCGCAGGCGCTCGCTCTGCCCCCGTTCGTGCTGTTCGTCGACGGCCGCTATCACCTGCAGGCCGAGCAGCAGTGCGATCCGGCGCGCGTGCGCATCGAGAAGCTCGGGATGAACGTGACGATCTGGCAGGCGATGGCCGACTGGCTGGTCGCGCACGGCAGCCGGCTCGCACGGGTCGGCTACGACGCGCGGCGGATCAGCGTCGCGCAGCGCGATCGTCTGTTCGAACGGACGCAGGCCGCGTCGCTCGACTGGACGAGCCTCGTCGACCGGGAGATCGATCGCGCGATCGCGCTGCCGGGCTGGGTCGTCGAGCGGCCGATCTTCGAAGTGCCGGAATCGGCGACCGGCCTGAGCGTCGCGCAAAACCTCGACACGCTGAACCGCCAGCTCGCCGCGCATACCGGCGCGCCGGACGGCAAGACCGCGTTCTTCACCTGCGCGTCGGATGACCTCGCGTACCTGCTGAACAGCCGCGGCTATCACATCCCGAATGCGTCGTCGCACCTCGGCTTCCTGTTCGCGGTCGGCGGCCAGGTGGCGTTGTTCCTGCCGGAAGGCTGCGACCGCTGCGAGGTCACGCTCGCGTCGTATCCGGCGCTGCACGTGATCCGGCGCGATGTCGCGGCGCTCGAGCGCTTTCTCGCGCAGTTCGACGTCGAGCACGTGTGCTACGGCTTCGAATCGGTGAACTGCGCGCTCGTTGACGCGGTGAAGCGGGTGTGGCCGCACGCGCGGCATGGCGACTTCAACCCGGTCGAGGCGATGCGGGCCGGCAAGACGCCGGCGGTGCTCGACCGGTTCCGCGACGCGTTCGCGCGCAGTTCCGCAGCGATCGCCGAGACGATGCGCTGGGCGAAGGCCGGCGAGCCGGGCACGCGCCACACCGAATACGACCTGGCGCGCACGATCAACGACGCGTACGGCGCACGCTCGGCGGTGGCGCTGACGTTTCCGTCGATCGCGGCGAACGGCGCGAACAGCGCGTTCGCGCATTACACGGCGGCGAGCGCCGACGTCGAGCTGACGGAAGGCGAACTCGTGCTGCTCGACAGCGGCGCGTACTACGAAGCCGGCTTCGCGACGGACTGCACTCGCGTGGTGCTGCGCCGGACCCGGCCGGAAACGGTCGCGCAGCCGTGGCAGCGCGAGATCTACACGGTCGCGCTGAAGGCCTGCATCAAGGGGCTCGTCACGCGCTTCCCGAGCGACGCAAAGGGCGGCGACGTCGATGCGCTCGTGCGGCAGGTGTGCCGCGACCACGGCTACGATTTCGGTCACGGCACCGGGCACGGCGTCGGAATTCACGTGCACGAGGGCGGCGTGCGGTTCGCGCCGGGCGCGCAGTACGGGCTCGTGCCGAATGCGGTGATTTCGGTCGAGCCGGGCATCTACGTGCCGGGCAAGGGCGGCGTGCGGATCGAGAACATCGTGATCATCCACCGGGACGACGCGCAGCCGGACACCGTCACGTTCGAGAACATCGTGACGGTCGGCTACGACTGGGACCTGATCGATCTCGACCTGCTGGACGACGGCGAGCGCGCGTACCTGCGCGACTACGAGCGGCTGTGCGTGGAGCGCGGCACGCAGGTCACCGCGTGTCCGCTGCTGTAGGCACCGCCGCCCGCGCCGCTCAGTTCAGCAGGCGTGCGCGCACGAACGGCGCGATCCGCTCGGCGAGCCATGCGTGCGTGCGCGTGGTCGGGTGCAGCGTGTCCCAGAACACGAAGCGCGCCGGATCGCGGCAGTCCGTACGCGGCGTCTGCGCGGCCATGTAGGTGAGCGACGACGGTTTCGGGATGTCGAGACAGGAACGCTTCGCGTCGTCGAAGCCGTACTGGGCCGGGTGGCTCAGCAGGTCGTCGAACAGCGCGTACGCATCGAATACCTCGAGCCGCAGCGTCGCGCCGTAGCGGGCGCGCAGCGCGGCGGCCGCGTCCGCGAGGCGCTGGTTGTAGTCCTTCACCTGCGCGGCGACGCTCGCGGTGTCGGTGCGGGTCGCGAACACCGGCGCGCGCGACACGTCCGGCAGCGTGACGAGCATGATCCGCGTCGCGCCGGCCGCGGCGAGCCGCTCGAGGCTGTCGCGCACCGCATTCGCCGCCTGCTCGGGCGAGCGCCCGTAGTTCACCAGATCGTTGCCGCCCGCGAACACCGCGAACAGCGTGTTGGCGGGCCGGTAGTCCGGCGCGCGATCCATGTATTCGCGCCACGAGTCGATCTGCTGCACGAGGCCCGGCACGACGAGGTGCTGGTCGGTCGCCGCGCCGCCGATCGCCCAGTTGTAGAACGGCAGCCGCAGCGCGTTCGCGAGATATTCGGCCCACACCGGGCCGTTGCTGAAGCGGCCCGCCTGCCAGCTCGTGCCGTTCGGCAGCTTCCACTGGCTTGCATTGAACATGTTCTGCGTGTCGGACAGGCTGTCGCCGAACACGATCAGCTTGTTGACGCGCGCGTCCTGCTGCGTGGCGTCGATGGTCCACACCGTGTAGTTGAACGACAGCGCGTTGTTCGCCGCGACCGCCTGCACGAGGTCGGTCCTGATGCCTTTCGCGGCCAGCGTCTTGCGGCACACGTCGGCGAGCGTGTCCTGCGTCGTCGTGCTGTAGAACATGTTCTTCCACTGCGTGATGCCGTCCGCCCACCAGTAGCCGGACACGCGATACCAGTCGCCGCCGGCGGGGTTGAGTGCCCATTCGTAGGTCGCGGCCGGCTTCAGCGGGTCCGCGTCGATCCGGTACCAGCAGCGCAGGTACGTGTAGGTGTCGGACCCGCGGCGGGACGCGCGCGGCGTGGCGCCCGGCGGGCTCGATGTGGCCGGCGGCACGATGTCCGGGCCGGCCGGCGACAGCGACATGTCGCCCGTCGGCGTGGGCAGCGGCGCGGGGCCGGCGGCCTGCGCGGCGGGGAGCGTCAGGGCGGCGCCCAGCGTGGCGACAGCGGACACGGCAGCGACGCGGGATGAAAACGGAATGCGGAAATATGGCATGCGGCCCTCTTCTGATTGTTGTGACGGAACGGCGCGCGGCTGCGCGACCGTGTATCGGAAGGGACCGTGGGTGCCAGGCTCGGGCCCGGTCTGTCGAAACGTGACGTGCCGCGAACGGCGGGGGAAGTACGGTGGCGGCGCTGCCGCCGGTCAGTCAGTCAGTGCTTCAGCGCGTGAGGGCCGACACGCGGCCGTCGGGGCCGTAGACGCCGGCCGGCGCGGGCGCCGAGCGCAGTACCGCGAGCGCGCGCTCGTTGTAGTCCATCCGGATCCGGATCAGCATCCCGTTGTTCGCATTGGCCTGGCGCGCGCGTTCGGCGGACTGCTGCAGCAACTGCCAGCGGCCGGCGAGGCGGGCATCGCGCTCGGCGGCCTGGTCCATCCCCTTCTTGCCGGCCGGAAAGCCGAGTGCGGAAAGCTGCGTATCGCGCGTGCGTTCAAGCTGCGCGAGCCGGTCGATCAGCTCGCTTTTCTTCTCGACGATCCCGGGCAGCATCTCGAGCGGCTGCGCCATCGTCAGCGCCTTTTCCTCGTACGCGAGCAGGGACGCGAACGCCTCGACCGTCGCGTGTTCGTCGTTGACCGTGGCCAGCAGCTCTTCTCTCATCGCGTCATGCTCGTCGCGCCGGCGCGGGTAGCGCCGGCAAACCGGGGGACCGGCCTCGCGAGGCCGCTTCAGTTGCCCGGGCGCTGCTGCTGCAGCAGCTCTCGGGCGGTATTCAATACGCCGTCGGCGATCTTGTTCGCGTCGATCGTCAGCGTGCCGTTGTTCAGCGCGTCCTTGATCGACTGGACCAGGCCCGTGTCGATATCGCCGTTGCCGGTCGCGGATACCGAGCGCAACCGGCCGGACAGACCCGACAGGTTCACGCTCATGTCACCGCCGGTCGACCCCGCATCGGCCGCCTGCGCGGACGAAGACGAGGCCGTGCCGGATTGCGCACGGGTCGCGCCGTTGCCGGTCGGCGCCAGGGGGCTCGGGTTCGGAGTGGAATCGATCTTCACGATGGGTTTCCTGTTCGGTTTGACCCAGATAACGGCCGGGTCGGCCCGAACTTTAGCATCGCGAGCCCGAAATGGCCCGAATAAACAATTCTTTACATTCTTGCCGCGAGATCCGTCCCTATAGCGGAATTTCCACGGTGCCGGCGTCCTTGACGATCGCCGTGACGATCTGGCCCGCCGCCATCCGCACCCGTACCGACTGGCCGGGCGCCGCGTTCGCCAGCGCGCTGCCCTCGGCCGAAATCGTGAATCCGGGCCCGGCCGCGACGACCCGCACCGTCTGGCCGGCCGACACCGACGCCGCGCTCTTTAGCAGGTCCTGCCGCAGCGGCAGCCCGGCGGAGATGCGCGCGAGCGCGGTCGCGCCGATCGCCTGCGCCGGATCGGTGATCACCGCGAGCGGCAGCACCGTCAGGTCGCCGTCGCGGGCGACCAGGTCGGCCGCGGAAAGCGGCTCGCCGGGCGCGATCTGGCGCGCGGCGACGTAGTAGGTGGCCTGCACGGTGACTTTCGCCTGCAGGTAGATGGTCCACGGCCGCTCGCCCGCGCAGCGCACGCCGACCGTCGTGCGGCCCCACAGGCGCGCGCCGGTCGGCATGAACGGTTCGAGCGTCGTGCACGCGGCGAGTCCGCGCGGAAACGCGGTCGTGACCGTCGCGGTGGTCTTGCCGGGCAGGCCCGCGACCTGCTGCTGCAGGAACGCGAGGGCCGTGCGGCGGATCGACTCGGGATCCTGCTGGCCGGGCGGCGTCGCGGGTTGGGCCGCGTTGGCGGCATTGGCCGCCGGGGCCGGGTTCGCGGAAACCGGGACGGCGCGAGGCGCCGGCGCGGCGGATGAGGCGCGGGC
>NZ_VWWH01000095.1:0-26724 GCF_011753045.1 Burkholderia sp. Ap-955 | reverse complement strand
TTCTCAGCAGCGCTGCGTTTTCAGCAGCAGAGAAGCGAGATTATGAACCGTGTTTCGCAGTTCGTCAACAACTTTTTTACTGCATCGTTGCGACTGCGGGGCTCAACTTCCAGGCCAGCTGCGCGCTACAGACTGCTGCGCATCGCCAACCTTGCTTCCCTTCTCCCGCGCCGCGTTTCCGTTAGCGCGAAAGAGGCGTGATTCTAAGCACCCACCCCCATCTACGCAAGCCCTTTGTGAAAATATTTTGAAGAAGCCCCCGTGCGCTGACGCGCACAGGGACTTCGGGCTCGACCGGTCACGTAACGCCGACAACCTCCAGGTCGCCGGCAACGTTTCCCTCTATATATAGAGGCGCGTCACTTGCCGCCCATTGCAGCCTGCAGTTGCTCGACCGGCACCGCGTCGGCCATCGCCGTGTAGCCGGCGTCGCTCGGGTGAATGCCGTCGCCGCTATCGTAGCGACGCTGCAGCACGCTCGGGCGCGCCGGATCGCGCAGCACAGCATCGAAGTCGACCACACCGTCGAACCCGCCACCGCTCCGGATCCACCGGTTCACCTCAAGGCGGATCGCCTCACGCCCCGCCGGCAGCCCGGCCGGCGTCAGCGTCGCGCCGAAGACCTTCACGCCCTGACGGTGCGCCGCTTCGATCAGCCGGCGGTAGCCGTCGATCAAAGATGCAGCCGTGACCTGCGTATGCGGGTGGTCGCAATCGAGCCCCGCGCGCGGCGGCATCGCCGCAAAGTTGATGTCGTTGATCCCGATCAGCACGATCGCCGCCTTCACCCCCGCACGCGACAGTGCATCGCGTTCGAATCGCGATGCCAGCGACGTGCCGTAGCACGCCGAATCGCTGAGCAGCCGGTTCCCGCTGATACCAAGATTCGCGACGCCGATCGACTCCACGCCGGCAGCGGTCAGCCGACGCGCCAGTGCGTCCGGCCAACGGCGATTCCGGTTCACGCTCGAGCGCAGCCCGTCGGTGATCGAATCGCCGATCGCCGCTACGCTGGCGCGCGCGGAACCGGCCTCGACCGCAAGCTCGCTCACCCATGCATATTGGGTAAAACGGGTGCGAAACGCGGCGGCGCCCGGATCACTCACGTGATCACCCGGTGCGGACACGTAATTGAACTGGTTCGACACGCGGTGCCAGACCGTCATCCGCTGGTTCGCCGCCATCTGGAGGCTGATCGCATAGGGTCGCCCGGCCGCCACGTCGATCTCCACCGGATCGCTTTCGAGTTCCTGGCCCGGCCCAAGCGTCACCGACGCCTTGCCGCCGAATCGGACCGGCACCGCCGCGCCGGCAAGCGCCGCCCCTTCGCCGGCGCGCGCGAGGCTCGCCGCCTCCACGACCAGCGGCGCGCGGCCGTATGCATTGCTGACGCGGATCCGCGCGGCACGCCCCGACACCGTCGGATAGACGATCTGGCGCACGGCCCGTCCGGACACGTCGGGCGCGCGATAGAGCGGCGGCGGTGCGGCAAGGTCGGGAATCGGCTGCAGCGCGGTCGCCCACGCGGCCACCCATCCGGCCGGCGCGGCCGAGGCCGACGCCACGAGCGGCGAGACAAAGACGGCCGCACCCAGCACGGCCGCGGCGATACTGCTTCGAAATGACATCGGCAAAATCCTCGTCGGAAAGCGGGCATTGTGCCGCAGAAGACGCGAACCCCACGCGCCGGCTCACTATCTCGCCATCCGATCGCGCCCCGACGTCACTCGTTTACCCGAGTCTCCCCGCAAATCCGCAAGAAATTTATTAACCGACCGGTCGGTTGGTTTATACTTCGCACACATTCAACCGGACGAGAGCTTTCGCCATGTACACGCAATCCCTCGACATCCCCGGCAACGTCGCGCCGCTCGACGCCGCAGCCGAGTCGCCCGAGCAGGCGCGGTTCGATGCGGTCATGGCCGCCGACGGGAAGATCGAACCGCAGGACTGGATGCCCGACGCCTATCGCAAGACGCTGGTTCGCCAGATCTCGCAGCACGCGCACTCGGAAGTCGTCGGCATGCTGCCGGAAGGCAACTGGATCTCGCGCGCACCGAGCCTGAAGCGCAAGGCGATCCTGCTCGCGAAGGTCCAGGACGAAGCCGGCCACGGCCTCTATCTCTATAGCGCGGCCGAAACGCTCGGCGTATCGCGCGATTCGCTGATCGACGCACTGCTCGCCGGCAAGGCGAAATACTCGAGCATCTTCAACTACCCGACGCCGACCTGGGCCGACGTCGGCGTGATCGGCTGGCTCGTCGACGGCGCCGCGATCATGAACCAGATCCCGCTGTGCCGCTGCACGTACGGCCCGTACGCGCGCGCAATGATCCGCGTGTGCAAGGAAGAATCGTTCCACCAGCGCCAGGGCTTCGACGCACTGCTGTCGATGATGAAGGGCACCGACGCGCAACGCGCGATGGTCCAGCAGGCCGTGAACCGCTGGTGGTGGCCGGTGCTGATGATGTTCGGCCCGAGCGACGCCGATTCGGTCCACAGCAACCAGTCCGCGAAGTGGGGCATCAAGCGGATCTCGAACGACGACCTGCGGCAGAAGTTCGTCGACGCGACGGTCGACCAGGCGAAGGTGCTCGGCGTGACGCTGCCCGACCCCGACCTGAAGTGGAACGAGGCGCGCGGCCATCACGACTACGGCACGATCGACTGGGACGAATTCTGGCGCGTCGTCAACGGCGACGGCCCGTGCAACAAGGAACGCCTCGCAACCCGCGTGAAAGCGCACGAGGACGGCGCATGGGTGCGCGAAGCCGCACTCGCCCACGAAGCCAAGCGCCGCGCGCGCGCCGAACAGCATGCCGCCTGAGCGGCGGCACACCATCGAATTCAGGATTCAGGAGAAAGTGATGAACAAGGAATGGCCGATCTGGGAAGTGTTCGTGCGCAGCAAGCAGGGGCTCGACCACAAGCATTGCGGCAGCCTGCACGCCGCCGACGCGTCGATGGCGCTGCGCATGGCGCGCGACGTCTACACGCGCCGCCAGGAAGGCGTGAGCATCTGGGTGGTGCCGTCGTCGGCGATCACGGCGTCGGATCCGAGCGAAAAGGCCGAGCTGTTCGAGCCGGCGGGCGACAAGATCTACCGCCACCCGACGTTCTACACGCTGCCCGACGAAGTCAACCACATGTAACGCCCGCGCCATGACGATCACGCCCGAACACCTCTCCTACGTGCTGCGCCTCGCGGACAACACGCTGATCCTCGGTCAGCGCAACGCCGAATGGTGCGGCCACGGCCCGATCCTCGAGGAAGACATCGCGCTCACCAACATGAGCCTCGACCTCATCGGCCAGGCGCGCATGCTGTATACGCACGCGGCCGAACTCGAGCGCCAGCTCACCGGCGCGACGAAGACCGAGGACGACTACGCGTACTTCCGCACCGAGCGCGAGTTCGCGAACTTCACGCTCGCCGAGCTGCCGCACTACGGCCCGATCGCCGGCACCGCGCGCGCCGACAAGGACTATGCGGTGACGATCGTGCGCAACTTCCTGTACTCGGTGCTGATGCTGCACGTGTGGACCGCGCTCGAAACGTCGACCGACACGCAGCTCGCCGCGATCGCCGCGAAATCGGTGAAGGAAACCCGCTATCACGTGCAGCACGCACGCGAGTGGCTCGTTCGCCTCGGCGACGGCACCGACGAATCGCACCGTCGCGCGCAGGACGCGCTCGACTACCTGACGCCGTACACGCGTGAATTCTTCGCTGCCGATTCGATCGACTACGCGGTCGCCGCCGCGGGCATCGCCCCCGCGCCGGCCACGCTCGAAGCGGCGTGGCGCGCGGACGTGGACGACGCGTTCGCGGAAGCGACGCTCACGCTGCCGGCCCCCGTGCAGCATGTGACGACCGGCAAGCAGGGCGAGCACTCGGAGCACATGGGCTACCTGCTCGCCGAAATGCAAAGCCTCGCACGCCAGCATCCCGGCGCGACCTGGTAACCGACCGCCCCCAACGGAGCCCGACGATGTCCGTCCAGACCGCCCCCGCCAACGCCGTGCCCGCCGCGCGCCACGCCGACCCGCTGCTCGCGCGTGCATGGGACGTGCTCGAAGCCGTGCCCGACCCCGAGATCCCCGTCGTGTCGATCCGCGAGCTCGGCATCCTGCGCGACGTCCGCCGCGCGGACGACGGCCAGCTCGAGGTCGTGATCACGCCGACCTACTCGGGCTGCCCGGCCATGTCGCAAATCGCGGAGGACATCGCCGCCGCGCTGCAGGCCGCCGACCTCCCGCCGCACCGGATCGAGACGGTGCTCGCTCCCGCGTGGACGACCGACTGGATCACGCAGGAAGCGCGCGACAAGCTGCGCGCGTACGGCATCGCGCCGCCGGTCGGCCAATGCGGCACCGCCGCGCCGCGGGAAAACGTCGTGCGCTTCGTGCCGCGGCCGGTCGCGGCGCCCGCGTGCCCGCGCTGCGGCTCCGCCCGTACCGAACGTCTCGCGCAATTCGCGTCCACGGCCTGCAAGGCGCTGTATCGCTGCGTCGACTGCCGCGAACCCTTCGACTACTTCAAACCTTATTAATCGATATGGCGACCCCGCAATTTCATCCGCTGCGTATCCGCGACGTGCGGCCCGAGACCGCCGACGCCGTAACCGTCTCCTTCGACGTGCCGCCCGAACTGCGCGACGCGTACCGCTTCACGCAGGGCCAGTTCGTCACGCTGAAGACCCACATCGACGGCGAGGAAACGCGCCGCTCGTATTCGATCTGCGTCGGCACGACGGACTACGACCGTGACGGCGAACTGCGCATCGGCATCAAGCGCGTGCGCGGCGGCCGCTTCTCGAACTTCGCGTTCGACTCGCTCAAGCCGGGTCACACGATCGACGTGATGACGCCGGACGGCCGTTTCTTCACGCACCTGAACGCCGATCACGGCAAGCAGTACGTCGCGTTTTCCGGCGGCTCCGGGATCACGCCGGTGCTCGCGATCGTGAAGACGACGCTCGAACTCGAGCCGCGCAGCACGTTCACGCTGATCTACGGCAACCGCAGCGTCGACGCGATCATGTTCGCGGAGGAGCTCGAGGACCTGAAGAACCGCTACATGAACCGCTTCGTCCTCTATCACGTGCTGTCGGACGACCAGCAGGACGTCGCGCTGTTCAACGGTGTGCTCGACCAGGCGAAATGCGCGGAATTCCTCGACACGCTGACGCCGGCCGACGCGATCGACGAGGCGTTCATCTGCGGCCCCGCGCCGATGATGGATGCGGCCGAGGCCGCGCTGAAGGCGGCCGGCGTGCCGCAGGCGAAGGTGCACGTCGAGCGCTTCGGCACGCCGCTGCCGCAAGCCGGCGCGCCGGTCGTCGAAATCACCGACCAGACCCCGGCCGCCGACCTGGAAATCGTGCTCGACGGCAAGAAGCGCAAGCTGCGCCTGCCGTACGAAGGCGTGAGCCTGCTCGATATCGGCCTGCGCGCGGGCCTCGCGCTGCCGTATGCGTGCAAGGGCGGTGTGTGCTGCACGTGCCGCGCGAAGGTGCTCGAGGGCGAAGTGCGGATGGAGAAGAACTACACGCTCGAAGAGCATGAAGTGAAGGACGGCTTCGTGCTCACGTGCCAGTGCCACCCGGTCAGCGACAAGGTCGTCGTGAGCTACGACGAGCGTTGAGCGACGTCGCGTCGCGGCGCCGGACGGTTTCTCGCCGTCACACATCTCGCTTACACTAGGGGCCGCCGGCCGGCTGGACATCGCAACGTCCGCCCGGCCGGCGGCTTTCTTTTGTTGACGACAGGCCGATGAGTACCATTCATGTGATTCAGGGCGGCACCGCCGCCGCGTCGCTGCGCGAGGCACTCACGCAAGCCGGACGCGACGAGCGCGTCGTCGGATTGCTCGACGATCTCGGCGTCGGGCCGCTCAAGGGCGCCGACGAGACGCCCGACACGCGCGCCGCCTTCTGGCACCGCGTGCTCGGCGACCGGATTCCCGACTGGAACGCGGAGATCGAAGGCGAGTTCGCACGCCTCGACCAGCTCGCGACGGATACCGGCCAGGTGGTCGTGTGGCATGCGCCGAGCGTCGGCGACAAACTGCTGCTGCGCCGCGTCGCCTATCACCTGCGCAACGTCCCGCAACGCCTGAACGAAGTGCGGCTGTCGGCCGCCGATCTCGACTCGGCGCAGCGCGCGTCGCTATCGCGCACCGACCAGGCGTGTGCGACCGGCATGTTCTCGCCGGCCGAGCTGGCGCGCAAGCGCCCGGTGGCCGCGCCGATCTCGGTGCTGCGCATCGGCCGCCTCGCGCTCGAATGGCAGGAGGCGAAGCACCTGAACGCCGAGCTGCGCTACTGGGTCAGCAACACGATCAAGAGCGGCCACTATGAGGATCTCGACGCGCTGATCGTCGCGCGCGCGGAAACCGACTGGCGGCCCGCGGGGCGCCTCGTCGGCAGCATCATGGCCGACGCCGACCGCGGCGGGCTGTTCGTCAGCGACTCGATCGCCTGGTGGCGCTGCCGCGAACTCGCGGCAGCCGGCCGGCTCGAGCTGCAGGACGACGCGCCCGACGCCCTCTCTTCCACGCAGGTGCGCGCGGCCCGCACGGCCACCGCGCACCGCTAATCTTCCGCATTCGACCATGGCCCGTACCCGAGCGCCCGACCACGAATCCCAGCGCGAGCAGATCCTCGATCTGGCCGCCGAGAAATTCGCGCAGACGAGCTACCCGAGCACGTCGATGTCCGATCTCGCGACCGCGAGCGGCACGTCGAAGGCACGCCTCTATCACTATTACGAGAGCAAGGAAGCGATCCTGTTCGACCTGCTCGACCGCTACACGAAACGGCTGATGCTGATCATCGCCGAGGTCGAAGGGGCGAGCCAGCGACGCGGCCTCAGCGAGCGCGACGCGTTCGCCGAGCTGGTGCGCGCATTCCTCGCCGAGTACGAGACGTCGCACAGCCGGCACGTCGCGCTGCTCAACGACGTGAAGTATCTCGAAGACGCGCAGCGCGAAATCGTGCTCGACCGCCAGCGCGATATCGTCGCGGCGTTCACGCGGCAGCTCGCACGCGCGTACCCGGACCGCATCTCGAAGGAAAATCAGACGTCCGTGACGATGATGGTGTTCGGGATGATCAACTGGACGTTCACGTGGCTGAAGCCGGGCGGCCGCCTCGGCTACCGCGACTTCGCCGAGCAGGTGATCGACCTGATCGAACGCGGGCTGTCGACGGCCGCCTGATTGACGCGCAGCAGCAAGCGTTGCGCGACGGGTACACTGCGACCGCCCGTCGCGCGTTTCATATGATGAATTTTAAATTCTCTTAAAATCAATAGCTTACAGAATGAACTAAGCGGTTTTAGAATTTCCCCTCAGCACAAATAACGTCAAATACGGGTTTTCCCCAACCTCGCTCGGGTAAAATGCTGTTGCATTGCACAACCCGTTTGTGCACCCACACTGAGGAACCCACGATGAACACGCAATTCAACGGCCGTGCCGATGCTATCGGCAAGGTCGGTACTGCGCCGGTTCTCGTCAGGGAACTGGCTTCCAAAGACCGTGAGCGGATGCTCACCCACTTTCTCTCGCTCGACGAAGAGGACCGCCTGCTGCGCTTCGGCCAGATGGTGCCCGACCACGTGATCGAGAACTATGTCCGCACGATCGACTTCGGCCGCGACACCGTGTTCGGCGTGTTCGACCACGACCTCGAATTGATCGGCGTCGGCCACCTGGCCTACCTGCCGGCCGAGGGCGACAAGCGCACGGCCGAATTCGGCGTGTCGGTGCTCGAAAGCGCACGCGGCCGCGGCGTCGGCTCGAAGCTGTTCGAGCGCGCGGCGATCCGCAGCCGCAACACGCACGTGACGATGCTGTACATGCACTGCCTGTCGCGTAACGCGACGATGATGCATATCGCGAAGAAATCCGGGATGCGGATCGAGTACGCGTACGGCGAAGCCGATGCGTACCTGTCGCTGCCGCCGGCCGACCACTCGACGATCATCGCCGAGATGCTGCAGGAACAGGCCGCTGTGTTCGACTATGCGATGAAGCGCCAGGCGCGCCGCACCACGAAGTTCATCGAATCGCTGATGCCCGCCGCCCTGACGGCGTAATGTCGGCCAGCCGGGCCGCGCCAGCCGCGCGCCCGGCCCCTCCCTTCCCCGCCGCGCACTAGCGCACCGAACGAATCGGCAACGCCGTCGTCTCCTTGAAGCATTCGAGCGAGAAGCTCGTCTTCACGTCGATCACCGACGGGTGATGCAGTAGATGCTCCTGCACGAAGCGGGAGAAATGCGCCATGTCCTCGACCTGCACGCGCAGCAGGTAATCCATATCCCCCGTCATCGCGTGGCACGCGACCACTTCCGGCCAGGTCTGCACGGCCGCGCGAAACAGCTCCGCATGGGTCGCGCCCGCTCGCGCCGACGTTTCGTCGGCTCGCACCGGCGCCAGGCCGCCGCGCTTCTCGAGCCGCACGCTGACGTACGCGAGCAGGTCGAGCCCGAGCTTCTGCGGATCCAGCAGCGCGACATAACCGGTGATCACGCCGATCTCCTCCAGCCGACGGATCCGCCGCAGGCACGGGCTCGGCGACAGGTTCACGCGCTCGGCGATCTCCTGGTTCGACAGGCGCCCGTTCTCCTGAAGAATCGCGAGAATCCGCCGGTCGATGGCATCCAATTCGGCTTGCGCCATCTTCTGCCCTCCAATGAATGATTTAAGACTGGAAATTGCGCCATCGTAGGTTCGGGCAATTAAGTTCGCAAGTTTACGCTCGCGACTGCCCGCTACACTTTGTCGCACGTACCGATTCGTCGCGCATGCCGCCGCGTGTGCCACGTTCGACATCGAACCAGGCCGGGCCTGCGCACGTCGCCCCGGTCGATCGCCCCCACAGGAGACACGCCATGCAGATCCCGAACTGGGACAACCCCGTCGGCACCGACGGCTTCGAATTCATCGAATACACGGCACCGGACCCGAAAGCGCTCGGACAACTGTTCGAACGGATGGGTTTCACCGCGATCGCGCGCCACCGCCACAAGGACGTGACGGTGTACCGCCAGGGCGACATCAACTTCATCATCAACGCCGAACCCGATTCGTTCGCGCAACGCTTCGCGCGCCTGCACGGCCCGTCGATCTGCGCGATCGCGTTCCGCGTGCAGGATGCCGCGAAGGCTTACCAGCGCGCACTCGACCTCGGCGCATGGGGCTTCGACAACAAGACCGGCCCGATGGAGCTGAACATCCCGGCGATCAAGGGCATCGGCGATTCGCTGATCTACTTCGTCGACCGCTGGCGCGGCAAGAACGGCGCGCAACCGGGCGCCATCGGCGACATCAGCATCTATGACGTCGACTTCGAGCCGATCGCCGGCGCGAACCCGAACCCGGTCGGCCACGGCCTCACCTACATCGACCACCTGACGCACAACGTGCATCGCGGCCGCATGCAGGAATGGGCCGAGTTCTACGAGCGCCTGTTCAACTTCCGCGAAGTGCGCTACTTCGACATCGAAGGCAAGGTGACGGGCGTGAAGTCGAAGGCGATGACGTCGCCGTGCGGCAAGATCCGCATCCCGATCAACGAGGAAGGTTCGGATACGGCCGGCCAGATCCAGGAATACCTCGACGCGTATCACGGCGAAGGCATCCAGCACATCGCGCTCGGCGCCACCGACATCTACCAGGCGGTCGATGGCCTGCGCAGCAAGGAAGTGAAGCTGCTCGACACGATCGACACGTATTACGAACTGGTCGACCGCCGCGTGCCGAACCACGGCGAATCGCTGGACGAACTGAAGAAGCGCAAGATCCTGATCGACGGCGCGCGCGACGACCTGCTGCTGCAGATCTTCACCGAGAACCAGATCGGGCCGATCTTCTTCGAGATCATCCAGCGCAAGGGCAACCAGGGCTTCGGCGAAGGCAACTTCAAGGCGCTGTTCGAATCGATCGAACTCGACCAGATCCGCCGCGGCGTCGTGCAGGACAAGGCCTGACGCATCCGGCGGGCGGCTGCCCGGGGCAACCCGGCGGCCCGCACGATCCGGCGGCGCAAAGAAAAAGGGCGGGAATCCGAGGATTCCCGCCCTTTTTGCATTCCGGCGCGGCCCGCAGGCCGCGCGAGCGGATCAACGCGCGTTCGCCTTCGCCTCGACGGCGCGCTCGGCCGTCGGCTGCGCGACGGCATCCTGGGCCGGCACGATCTGCTGCATCTGCGCGCCGGCTGCCGCCAGTGCGCTCGCGCCTCGCGCGTGCACCGGGCCGGTCATCGAGAAAAACGCGGCGGACACGATCAGGAAACTCTGGATATGACGTGTGTTCATTGCACCTCCTGTAAAACTGCCGGCGCCTCCCCGATTGCGTCGACACAAGCCAACGCGGCCGGGCACCTCCGGCAGGCCGACAAGATTAACGGCGTTTGCACGAAGATGGGGCCGGCTTTACATGCTTTTACATGATGTAACGCATGGTTCCGCCCTGTTTTTCTGATGCGCCGCCGCAATTCGCCGGCGCTCCAACCGATGGGCGGCGGGTTTGCCCCAGTGCTACCATCGCTTAAAACCGGCCAATATGCCGGCCACTGCCGACGCGTCCACAAGACGCCCGAAGCAGTCGAGTTTTGGTGATCCCAAACTGGGTGGAGGAGACTGTTAATGAATGCCCCGCTAGACGCAGACCAACGCGCGTCCCTAGAAGCCGCGCTGAAGTCCGTCACGCTTGACGACAAATACACACTGGAACGCGGCCGCGCGTACATGAGCGGCATCCAGGCCCTCGTGCGCCTGCCGATGCTCCAGCAGGAACGCGATCGCGCCGCCGGTCTCAACACCGCCGGGTTCATCTCCGGCTATCGCGGTTCGCCGCTCGGCGGCCTCGATCTGTCGCTCTGGAAAGCCAAGCAGCACCTGGCCGCCCACCAGATCGTCTTCCAGCCCGGCCTCAACGAAGATCTCGCCGCCACCGCCGTGTGGGGCTCGCAGCAAGTGAACCTGTACCCCGGCGCGAAGCACGACGGCGTGTTCGGCATGTGGTACGGCAAGGGCCCGGGCGTCGACCGCACGGGCGACGTATTCAAGCACGCGAACTCGGCCGGCTCGTCGCAGCACGGCGGCGTGCTGGTGCTCGCCGGCGACGACCACGCGGCGAAATCGTCGACGCTCGCGCACCAGTCCGAACACATCTTCAAGGCCTGTGGGCTGCCGGTGCTGTTCCCGTCCAACGTGCAGGAATATCTCGATTTCGGCCTGCACGGCTGGGCGATGAGCCGCTACTCGGGCCTGTGGGTCGCGCTCAAGTGCGTGACGGACGTGGTCGAATCGTCGGCATCGGTCGACATCGACCCGCATCGCACCGAGATCGTGCTGCCGACCGACTTCATCCTGCCGGAAGGCGGGCTGAACATCCGCTGGCCCGATCCGCCGCTCGTGCAGGAAGCACGGCTGCTCGACTACAAGTGGTACGCGGCGCTCGCCTACGTGCGCGCGAACAAGCTCGACCGCATCGAGATCGATTCGCCGAGCGCGCGCTTCGGGATCATGACCGGCGGCAAGGCGTACCTCGACGTGCGCCAGGCGCTGACCGACCTCGGCCTCGACGACGAAACCTGCGCGCGGATCGGCATCCGGCTCTACAAGGTCGGCTGCGTGTGGCCGCTCGAAGCACAGGGCGCGCAGGCGTTCGCGCGCGGCCTCGACGAAATCCTCGTCGTCGAGGAAAAGCGCCAGATCCTCGAATACGCGATCAAGGAAGAGCTGTACAACTGGCCCGACGGCCAGCGGCCGCGCGTGTTCGGCAAGTTCGACGAGAAGGACGGCGCCGGCGGCGAATGGTCGGTGCCGATGGGCAACTGGCTGCTGCCCGCGCACTACGAGCTGTCGCCCGCGATCATCGCGAAGGCGATCGCGACGCGCCTCGAGAAGTTCGAGTTGCCGTCCGACGTGCGGGCACGCATCGCCGCGCGCCTCGCCGTGATCAACGCAAAGGAAATGGCGCTCGCGAAGCCGCACGTGCAGACCGAGCGCAAGCCGTGGTTCTGCTCGGGCTGCCCGCACAACACGTCGACCAATGTGCCGGAAGGCTCGCGCGCGATCGCCGGCATCGGCTGCCACTACATGACCGTGTGGATGGACCGCAGCACGAGCACCTTCAGCCAGATGGGCGGCGAAGGCGTGCCGTGGATCGGCCAGGCGCCGTTCACGGACGAGAAGCACGTGTTCGCGAACCTCGGCGACGGCACCTATTTCCACTCGGGCCTGCTGGCGGTGCGCGCGGCGATCTCGTCGAAGGCGAACATCACCTACAAGATCCTCTACAACGACGCCGTCGCGATGACGGGCGGCCAGCCGGTCGACGGCGTGCTGACGGTGCCGCAGATCACGCACCAGCTCGCGTCCGAAGGCGCGAAGAAGATCGTGATCGTCACCGACGAGCCGGAGAAGTACGACAGCCAGAAGGCGCTGCTCGCACCGGGCGTGACGATCCATCACCGCGACCAGCTCGACGACGTGCAGCGCGAGCTGCGCGAGATCGAAGGCACGACGATCCTGATCTACGACCAGACCTGCGCGACCGAAAAACGCCGCCGCCGCAAACGCGGCACGTATCCGGACCCGGCCAAGCGCGTCGTGATCAACGACGCGGTGTGCGAAGGCTGCGGCGACTGCTCGGTGCAGTCGAACTGCCTGTCGGTCGAGCCGCTGGAAACCGAATTCGGCACGAAGCGCCAGATCAACCAGTCGAGCTGCAACAAGGACTTCTCGTGCGTGAAGGGCTTCTGCCCGAGCTTCGTCACGGTCGAGGGTGGCCAGTTGAAGAAGCCGAAGGCCGTGTCGGTCGACGGCAACGCACTGCCGCCGATCCCTGAGCCGACGCTGCCGGATATCGACCGCGCGTACGGCGTGCTCGTCACGGGCGTCGGCGGCACGGGCGTCGTCACGATCGGCGCGCTGCTCGGGATGGCCGCGCACCTGGAAAACAAGGGCGTGACCGTGCTCGACGTCACCGGCCTCGCGCAGAAGGGCGGCGCCGTGATGAGCCACGTGCAGATCTCGCACGCACCGACCGACATCCACGCGACGCGGATCGCGATGGGCGAAGCCGATCTCGTGATCGGTTGCGACGCGATCGTCACGGCCGGCGACGAGTGCACGTCGCGGATGCGCCACGACACGACGCGCGTGGTCGTCAACAGCGCGCAGACGCCGACCGCCGAGTTCATCAAGAACCCGAACTGGTCGTTCCCGGGCCTGTCCGCCGAGAACGACATCCGCGCGGCGGCCGGTGAAGCCGTCGATTTCATCGACGCGAACCGCTTCGCGGTCGCGCTGCTCGGCGACGCGATCTACACGAACCCGTTCGTGCTGGGCTACGCGTGGCAGAAAGGCTGGCTGCCGCTCACGCTCGCGTCGCTCGTCCGCGCGATCGAGCTGAATGCGGTATCGGTCGAGAAGAACCGGGCAGCCTTCGACTGGGGCCGCCGCGCCGCGCACGACCTGGCGAGCGTGAAGCAGGCCGCGGCCGGCGACGCGCGCCCCGTGCAAGGCGCCACGGTGATTTCGCTGCACACGAAGAAAGCGGTCGACGCCCTGATCGCGAAGCGCGTGGAATTCCTCACCGCGTACCAGAATGCCGCGTACGCAGCGCGCTATGCGGCGTTCGTCGACAAGGTGCGCGCGGCCGAGCGCGCGCTGGCGGACGGCGACACGATGCAGGAGCAGCTGACCGAAGCGGTCGCGCGCAACCTGTTCAAGCTGATGGCGTACAAGGACGAATACGAGGTCGCGCGGCTGCAGTCCGATCCGGCGTTCCTCGCGCGCCTGAACGCGCAGTTCGAAGGCGACTGGAAGCTGAAATTCCACCTCGCGCCGCCGCTGTTCGCGAAGACGGACGCCCACGGCCATCTCGTGAAGAAGGCGTACGGCCCGTGGATGATGTCGGCGTTCCGGCTGCTCGCGAAAGCGAAGTTCCTGCGCGGCACGGGGCTCGACCCGTTCGGCCGTACCGAGGAGCGTCGCACCGAGCGCGCGCTGATCGGCGAGTACGAAGCGCTGATCGGCGAGGTGCTGGCCAAGCTGAACGCGGCCAACCGCCCGCTCGCCGTCGAGCTCGCGGCGCTGCCGGACGGCATTCGCGGCTACGGCCACGTGAAGGAGAACAACCTGCGCGCGGTACGCCAGAAGTGGAATACGCTGCTCGCGAAGTGGCGGGCGCCGGCCGGCGGCCAGTCGCACCAGCAGGTCGCGTAACGGCGCGCGGCGGGCATGCGCGGCCGGATGCCCGCCGGCGAGCGGCTACCGGCTCACGTCGCTTCACGATAAAAAAAACGCCACGGAACGCAGGTTCCGTGGCGTTTTTCTTTGCGCCGCGCATGAAGCGCGGCACACGCGGGCGTGGACTTACTTCGTGTTCACGTTCGCGGCGGCAACGGCCGTCATGTTGATGATCCGACGCACGGTCGCAGCCGGCGTCAGGATGTGGACCGGCTTCGCCGCGCCGAGCAGGAACGGACCGACCGTCACGCCTTCGCCGCCGACCATCTTCAGCAGGTTGTACGCGATGTTCGCCGCTTCGACGTTCGGCATGATCAGCAGGTTCGCTTCGCCCGACAGCGTCGTGCCGGGGAATGCCTGCTTGCGGATCAGTTCCGACAGCGCCGCGTCGCCGTGCATTTCGCCGTCGACTTCCAGGTTCGGTGCGCGTTCGACGATCAGCTTGCGGGCTTCGCCCATCCGGCGCGACGACGCCGACGGCGCGCTGCCGAAGTTCGAGTTCGACAGCAGCGCGGCCTTCGGCGTGATGCCGAAGCGCTCGATCTCGGCCGCGGCCTGGATCGTCATGTCGGCGAGCTGTTCGGCGCTCGGCAGCTCGTTCACGTACGTATCGCACACGAACAGGTTGCGGCCCGGCAGCATCAGCAGGTTCATCGCCGCGAAATGCTCGGCGCCCTTCGCACGGCCCAGCACCTGTTCGATGAACTTCAGGTGGCTGTGGAACGTGTCGATCATCCCGCAGATCATCCCGTCCGCGTCGCCCAGATGCACGAGCATCGCGCCGATCAGCGTGTTGAACTTGCGCATCGCGGCCTTCGCGACTTCCGGCGTCACGCCGTCGCGCGCGCCGATCTCCTGATACGCCTGCCAGTAGCGGTGGTAGCGCGCATCGTCTTCCGGATCGACGATCTCGAAATCGGTGCCGGCCTTCAGCTTCGAGCCGATCTTCGCGAGGCGCATGTCGATGACCGACGGACGGCCGACGAGGATCGGCTTCGCGATCTTTTCCAGCAGCACGAACTGCGCGGCGCGCAGCACGCGCTCGTCTTCGCCTTCGGCGAACACGATGCGGGCTTCCTTCTGCTTCGCGGTGGCGAACACCGGACGCATCACCATGCCGGTGCGGTAGACGGTCGCGCCGAGTTGCTCGCGGTACGCGTCCATGTCCTGGATCGGGCGGGTGGCGACGCCCGAATCCATCGCGGCTTGCGCGACGGCCGGCGCGATCTTGATGATCAGGCGCGGGTCGAACGGCTTCGGAATCAGGTAGTCCGGCCCGAATTCGAGCGAATGGCCTTCATACGCCTTCGCGACTTCTTCGCTCTGGTCGGTTTCCTGCGCCAGCTCGGCGATCGCGCGCACGCACGCGAGCTTCATTTCTTCCGTGATCGTCGTCGCGCCGACGTCGAGCGCGCCGCGGAAGATGAACGGGAAGCACAGCACGTTGTTGACCTGATTCGGGTAGTCCGAACGGCCGGTCGCGACGATCGCGTCCGGGCGCACGGCCTTCGCGTCTTCCGGGCGGATTTCCGGTTCCGGGTTCGCGAGCGCCAGGATCAGCGGGCGGTCGCCCATCGTCTTGACCATGTCCTGCTTCAGCACGCCCGCGCTCGAGCAGCCGAGGAACACGTCCGCGCCGACGATCGCGTCGGCGAGCGTGCGTGCGTCGGTGGTCGCCGCATAGCGCTGCTTCGACGGATCGAGGTTGCCGCGCCCTTCGTAGATCACGCCCTTCGAATCGGCGACGAGGACGTTCGACTTCGTCAGGCCGAGGTTCACCAGCAGGTCCAGACACGCGATCGCTGCCGCGCCCGCGCCCGAGCACACGAGCTTCACTTCGGACAGCTTCTTGCCGACGACCTTCAGGCCGTTCAGGATCGCGGCCGACGCGATGATCGCGGTACCGTGCTGGTCATCGTGGAAGACGGGGATCTTCATGCGCTCGCGCAGCTTCTGCTCGATGTAGAAGCATTCCGGCGCCTTGATGTCCTCGAGGTTGATGCCGCCGAGCGTCGGCTCGAGCATCGCGATCGCCTCGACGAGCTTGTCGGGGTCGGACTCCGACAGTTCGATGTCGAACACGTCGATGCCGGCGAATTTCTTGAAGAGGCAGCCCTTGCCTTCCATCACCGGCTTCGCGGCGAGCGGGCCGATGTTGCCGAGGCCGAGCACGGCGGTGCCGTTCGTGATGACGCCGACGAGGTTGCCGCGCGACGTGTACTTCTGCGCGTCGAGCGGATCGGCGTGGATCGCTTCGCACGCAGCGGCGACGCCCGGCGAATACGCGAGCGACAGATCGAGCTGGTTCGACAGCGGCTTGGTCGGGGTGACCGAAATCTTGCCGGGTTTCGGGTTCAGGTGATAAGCGAGTGCGGCCTGCTTCAGTTGTTCGTCCATGATTGACCTGCGAGAGACTTGCGAAATATTGACGGTTCAGTACGCAGCACCTTCGGCCGCGTCTGCTTGAATCGAGGGGGTGATCGACTGCGAGACGGCACGCGACGCGCCGGGTCGGCACGCCATCGAACCTTGGCGGGTGGCAAGAGGAAAGTACAAAGTACTGAACGATTTCTAAGGGTCGCCTAGTGTACACCCCCTAAATGACGCATGTTGGTGCAACGCCGCATCCTCCGCATCAGCGCGCGAGCGATCCGGCCCCGCTTGTTTCGCCGGTGGTGAGCCGCGCGGCGAACCCGCGCGAATTCCGCCGAAAAGCAGCCTGAATCGGGTAAAATAGCCGGCTACGCGCGCAGCGATGCGATTGGCCCGCCGATCGCGCCCCGGCCCTCTGGGCAGGTTCCCCTTGCTGCGCCACCGGGCCCGCGCCCGCTCTTCGCTCATCACCCAAGGAATGCCCATGACAGGCTACGATCGTCAGTCGATCTCGGATACGACCGCCAAAATCCTGCTCGAAGTACAGGCAGTGCACTTCAACGCAGAAAAACCGTTCATCTTCACGTCCGGCTGGGCAAGCCCCGTCTATATCGACTGCCGCAAGCTGATTTCGTATCCGCGCGTGCGCCGCGCGCTGATGGAAATGGCTGAAACGACGATCACGCGCGACATCGGCTTCGAGCAGATCGACGCGGTGGCGGGCGGCGAAACGGCCGGCATCCCGTTCGCGGCCTGGATCGCGGACCGGATGATGGTGCCGATGCAGTACGTGCGCAAGAAGCC
The DNA here is from genome assembly GCF_011753045.1 of Burkholderia sp. Ap-955. Lineage (NCBI taxonomy): Bacteria > Pseudomonadati > Pseudomonadota > Betaproteobacteria > Burkholderiales > Burkholderiaceae > Burkholderia > Burkholderia sp. Ap-955. The sequence continues at coordinate 9,279 of NZ_VWWH01000095.1, read as the reverse complement.
GAAGGGTTTCGGCCGCAACGCGCAGATCGAAGGCCATCTGGAAGAAGGCTCGCGCGTGCTGCTGGTGGAAGACCTGACGACCGACAGCCGCAGCAAGATCAACTTCGTCAACGCGCTGCGCACCGCGGGCGCGACGGTGAACCACTGCTTCGTGCTGTTCCACTACAACATCTTCAAGGAAAGCGTGTCGGTCCTGAAGGACATCGACGTCGACCTGCACGCGCTCGCCACGTGGTGGGACGTGCTGCGCGTCGCGAAGGCGTCGGGCTACTTCGAGACGAAGACGCTCGACGAAGTCGAGAAATTCCTGCACGCACCGGCCGAGTGGTCGGCTGCGCACGGCGGCGCAACGTCCCCGAAGGACTGACGCCGCGCCGGCCCGCTGGCCGGCGTCCTGGCTGAACGAGCCGCCCGCTTCATCGCGGGCGGTTTTTTTTCGCCCGTCGATTTTTCGTCAGTCGATTCGCGCAGGAAACGATCGCGACCACGCGTCGCGGCGTGCGTCGCTCATCGAACCCTAATGCTAGACTTGATCCATCGCTGCCATCAGCTGCGCAGGCAACGCACTACGCCAACAACGCCGGACGCATCGGTCCGGCCCATGTGACGGGAGAAGCGCCATATGCGTGTGGATCGCCGGATCACTCCGCCTGCGCCATCGGGTCGCCCGTCGCCGTTTCTCGCCGCCCTCCTTTACGCCGTCGCCCTTGCTGCCCTGCCCGCGCATGCGGAAGGCCCGTTCACCGTGACGAGCGACGACCTGACACCGGGCGGGCGCGTCCGCGCCGCGAACGTGTTCGACCGCGGCGACTGCAAGGGCGGCAACCACTCGCCGCAGCTCACCTGGCACAACCCGCCGCCGGGCACGCGCGGCTATGCGGTCACGATCTTCGATCCCGACGCGCCGGGGCACGGCTGGTGGCACTGGGCCGTGGCGGGCATTCCGGCGACGGTCACGAGCCTGCCCGCCGACGCGAGCGCGTCCGGGTTCCTGCGGCGCATCGGCGCGAGCGAGGCGCGCAACGACTTCGGGATCGACGGCTACGGCGGCCCGTGCCCGCCGCCGGGCAAGCCGCACCGCTACGTGATCACCGTCTATGCGCTGAAGGGCGACGACCTGCGCGTCGCGCAGGGCCGTCCCGCGCCGATGTTCGAGCACGAGATCGGCACGCTGACGATCGGTACCGCGCAACTCACGGTCAACTACGGGCAGTAACGGGCGTGGTACGCCATGCCTTGCGCGCCGCCGCCGTGTCGCCGCCTCACCGCGCCGCCGTGTCGCCGTGTCGCCGTGTCGCCGTGTCGCCGTGTCGCCGCACTGCGATTGCCTGCCGCTGGGAAATTCCGTACCTCGCACTCGCGCGTTTTCCCGTCATTTCGGCTTGCTAGACTCCTCGTCACCGGTCGCGGCACCCTGCCGCGCATCCGTCGCGGCGAGCCTGCGGTCCGCCGTTCCCGTTCCTTTCCGGAGAACGCTTCATGTCGAACATCGTCATCGTCTATCACAGCGGCTACGGTCACACGCAGAAACTGGCCGAGGCCGTGCACGCGGGCGCGCAGGAGGCCGGCGCGACCGTGCGCCTGCTCGCCGTCGGCGACGTCGACGACGCGGGCTGGGCCGCGCTCGACGCGGCCGACGCGATCGTCTTCGGCGCGCCGACCTACATGGGCGGCCCGTCGGCGCAGTTCAAGCAGTTTGCCGACGCGACGTCGAAAGCGTGGTTCACGCAGAAATGGAAGGACAAGATCGCCGCGGGCTTCACGAACTCCGCGACGATGAACGGCGACAAGTTCTCGACGATTCAATATTTCGTCACGCTGTCGATGCAGCATGGGATGGTGTGGGTCGGCACGAGCCTGATGCCGGCCAACTCGAAGGCGGCCACGCGCAACGACATCAACTACCTGGGCGGCTCGACGGGCCTGCTCGCGCAGTCGCCGGCCGATTCGACGCCCGACGAAGGCCCGCTTCCGGGCGACCTCGAGACCGGCAAGGCATTCGGCCGGCGCGTTGCCGAAGCGACCGCCCGGTGGGTCGCCGGCCGCGGCTGAGCACGCCCCTGCGCCCGCTCCGGCGGGTGCCAAAGGGACACAGGACGGCCCGCCGGTCGTCTTTTTTTCGCCCCGCGCGGTGCAGGCCCGCCGGATGACGTCTTAAAATGGCGGTTTCAGGGCGCGGGCCCCGTTTCATCCAGTGAGAGCGAAATGAGCACCAAAGTTTTTGTCGACGGCCAGGAAGGCACGACCGGCCTCAAGATCTTCGAATACCTGTCGGCACGCAGCGACATCGAGATCCTGCGCATCGATGAAGCGAAGCGCAAGGACGTCGAAGAGCGCCGCCGCCTGATCAACGCGTCGGACGTCACGTTCCTGTGCCTGCCGGACGTCGCATCGCGCGAATCGGCCTCGCTCGTCGAGAACCCGAACACGACGCTGATCGACGCGAGCACCGCGTTCCGCACCAGCGCCGACTGGGCGTACGGCCTGCCGGAACTGACCCGCGCGCAGCGCGAGAAGATTCGCACATCGAAGCGCATCGCCGTGCCGGGCTGCCACGCATCGGCCTTCGTGCTCGCGATGCGTCCGCTCGTCGATGCAGGCATCGTCGCACCGACGTTCGCCGCGCACAGCTACTCGATCACCGGCTACAGCGGCGGCGGCAAGTCGATGATCGCCGACTACGAAAACGCGGCGCCGGGCGGCAAGCTCGCGAGCCCGCGCCCGTATGCGCTCGGTCTCACGCACAAGCACCTGCCCGAAATGGCCGCGCACACGGGCCTCGCGAACCCGCCGATCTTCACGCCGATCGTCGGGCCGTTCCTGAAGGGTCTCGCGGTGACGACCTACTTCACGCCCGACCAGCTCGCGAAGCGCACGACGCCGCAGGACGTGCAGCGCGTGTTCGCCGAGTACTACGCCGACGAAGCATTCGTGCGCGTCGCGCCGTTCGATGCGGACGCGAACCTCGACGGCGGCTTCTTCGACGTGCAGGCGAACAACGACACGAACCGCGTCGACCTGTTCGTGTTCGGCAACGCGGAGCGCTTCGTCACGGTCGCACGCCTCGACAACCTCGGCAAGGGCGCATCGGGCGCCGCGATCCAGTGCATGAACCTGAACATCGGCGCGGCCGAGGACGCAGGTCTCAAACGCTGATTCAGCATCGCATGCAATGCAAAGCCGGCCACTGGCCGGCTTTTTATTTACCCCTATCAGGCAATATATAAAAAATCCCGGACCGCGCATTTACAAATATTTACAAGCTTTCCATTGCGCGATTACCAATGAATTAACCCTGCCCCTTCTTTATCCAGTCAATCCCGAATAGGGATAAACCGGATACCGCCGCTTTAAACGCTGCCGTTATACGCAGGAAGGCTCCGCGCCGGCCTGTCCGGCGTCGCACATACCCCACTCCGGCCGCTTTCGGCAGCCTGTCTCACGTTTTAATTCTTACCGAATACCACGTCGGATAAGGACTCAAAACACGATGCCCGTTTCAATCGCCTTTTTTAGACGGGTTCATCAATTGACAGCAAAAATCAAGGCGGCGACATTAGCTCGCACAATTAAACGATTGGAGACAGCGGCATGTCGCACACCTTATCGAAGGGGGTGGCAACGGCCTTTGCCATTGCCCCTTTCCTGGTTGCATGTGGTGGGGGGGACGGCGGCGCACCCGCGCCGGTCAATGCGCCCCAATGTTCCGGATCCAGCTGCGGCACGCAAGGGCCGCCGCCGTCACAGCCGATCAACGGTGCGCTGTGCCCAGCCAACGCCGACATCGTGAAGAGCACGTACCTCGGCGGCGCCGGTAGCGGCGAGATCGTCAGCGTCAACATCGACGCGGTGGCGATGACGTACACGCTCAAGTGGCTCGAATCGCCGATTCCGCTCGCGACCGGCACGGTCACGCCGAGCCGCGTCGGCACGACGATCACCGGGGCAGTCATGCACCCGCCGACCGGCGTACTGCCGACCGCCGAGCAGACGCGCTGCGCGTTCATCCTCACGCCGGGCTCGGGCAAGGCGCCGAACGGCACGACCTATTCGACGGCCGCCGACTTCAACCAGGCGAACCCGCCGATGCTGCTGGTCGGCATGGGCGTCGCGGGTGGCGGCATTCCCGGCGCGACGATCCAGTACGACGGGCTGACGATCGCCATCGGCCCGGTCGTGGTGGCAAAGGACGTCGGCAAGGTGCCGAACCGTCACTTCGACTTCTACCCGTTCCTCGGCTTCGCGAACACGACGACCGACCTCACGAAGCTGCCGGGCACGTACAACGCGCTGCTCTATCACCTCGTGCCGTCGGGCAACTACGCGACGAAGGGCTCGAACTCGAGTGAGACGTTCGACGCGAACGGCGCGTGCACGTCGAGCGGTTCGGGCGGCTGCCAGACGACCGGCGATCCGTGGAAGGCGAGCGCGAACGGCGGCTACTTCGACAGCACGAAGGCGCCGCAGACGCTGCCGCAAACGCAGTTGCCGATCGTCGGCGCGACCGGCAAGTCGGCGACCGCGCACATGGTGATCGGCCAGCTCAACGGCGCGACGGTGCCGGTGATCGTGCGCACGGGCAACGTGAACCTGGGCACGCCGCCGCTGCACACCGACGCGCAGGTCGACGACGAATCGGGCATCGCGGTGCTCGGCGCGGCGACGGCCATCTCGTCGGGCGCGATCGACGGCGGCTACGCGGGCGCGGACTCGAACTTCAAGTACACGGCGGCCCTGATCCGCGGCAGCAACGCGTCGTTCATCAACCCGAGCACGCAGGCCGAGGAAGACGGCTTCACGCTCGACTACGGCCAGGCGACGCCGGGCCTGCTGAACGCGACGACGACGCCGCCGAGCGGTGCGAGCTACCCGTCCGCTTCGGGCGTGGTGATCGCGACGGGCGGGCTGTACGCGGCGCTGATCCAGGGCACGGTGAACGGCGGCGTCAAGTCGACGTCGGCGAATTCGACGACGTCGTCGACACCGTACTTCGGCGTGGGCGCGCAGATCAGCAAGTAGCGAACGAGGACGCGGCGGCCGGCCTGCCGCCGCGTGACGCAGGGAAGGCACGAAGGCGCTCGGCACGGCGCAAGCAGGACGAGCACAACCAACAGAAGCGGCCGACAGGGAGCTGGCCGCCGCACAAGACAAATCTGGAGGAGCAACATGAAGCGCAACCTCATTCTGGCGGCGGCCTTTGCCGCCCCCCTTCTTTCCGCTTGCGGCGGCAGCGGCAGCGGCGGCGACAACCCGCCCCCGCTCGTCGAAGACCGGCTTTGCCCCGCCACGCTCGACTACAACACCGTGTTTACGGGCGGCGCGGGCAGCGGCGAACTCGCGAAGGTCCAGCTCGACACGACCAAGATGACCTGGCAGGTCACCTACGTCGAATCGGCAGTGCCGCAAAAGACCGGCACCGTCACGCCGACCCGCGCGGGCACCGTCGACAGCGGCACGCTCACGCAGGAAACGCTGCTGCCGACCAACAAGCTGAACCAGTGCGCGTTCCGCCTGAACGGCGCGAGCCTCGATGCATCGCGTCCGGCGCGCATCTTCGTCGGCTTCGGCGTCGCGGGCGGCACGATTCCCGGCAAGGAGATCCAGTTCGACGGCGTGCTCGGCCAGGCCGCAGTGCCCGACACGAAATTCCCGTACTACCCGTTCATCGGCTTCTCGTCGATCGAAACCGACATCACGAAGGTCGCGGGCACGTACAGCCACATCGGCTTCGGCGAAGTGCCGTCGCAGAAATTCGCGCCGGCGTCGATCGACGCGAAGGTGACGATCAACGCGGACGGCACGTGGACCAAGTGCGACACGACGGGCCAGTTCGCCGGCGGCGCGTGCGCGCAGCAGGGCACGAACTTCGTGCAGTCGGCCGACGGCAGCGGCGCGTTCCAGTCCAACAACTACGCGAGCCAGCTGAAGCCGACGTTGTCAGCCACGCCGCAGGGCAAGGGCTTCATGATCGTCGGCAAGCTGCGCAACCAGCTCGTGCCGATCCTCGTGCGCACGGGTGTCGCGAACCCGAACCCGACGCCGGACAGCAACGGCGTGCCGGGCCTGACCGCCGACGACGAATCGAGCATCTCGATCCTCTCGCCGCAGACGGCCGTCGCGGCCGGCTCGCAGAACGGCGAGTACATCGGCGTCGACAGCCAGTTCGATTACCGGACCACCGCGCTGATCGACAAGCAGGCCACGCTGCTCGATCCGTTCCAGCCGTCGCAGGCATCGCTCGCGACCGCGCTCGACCTGGACTACACGCAGAAGGTGCCGGGCACGGTCACGACGATCCATACGGGTTCGGGCAGCACGTCGCCGACCGGCAAGTTCATCTTCACGGGTGGCGTGTTCGGTTTCCTCGACAACGCGGGATCGACGCCGTATTTCACGATCGGCGCATTCGTCCAGTAAGCGGGGGGAAAAGCCGTGATGAAGAAAACCCTTCTCTGCGCGGCGGCCGGCGCCGCCGCCGTGGCGCCGCTCGCGGCGCACGCGCAGAGCGCCGGCAGCAACGTCGTCACGCTGGGCTGGTTCCACATCATGCCGCAGCAGAGCAGCACGCCGATGACGACCAACGTCGCACCGACGCCGATCAACACGCCGCTGCGACTGCCGCCGTCGTTCACGTCGCCCGGCACCGGGCTGCACACGAGCGGCGCCGACACCGTGGGCCTGACGATCAGCCACTTCCTGACCGACCACATCGCGGTCACGTCGGTGGCCGGCGTGCCGCCGGTGTTCAAGGTGTCGGGCCAGGGCACGATCAGGCCGCCTGGCCCGGCCGGCGCGCTCGGCACGCAGAACATCGGGCTGGGCTCGGTCAACCCGATCGTGAAGAGCGTGCGGCAGTGGAGCCCGGCGGCGATCCTGCAGTACTACTTCGGGGCGGCGAACGCGAAGTTCCGGCCGTTCCTCGGCCTCGGCGTGTCGTACAACTGGTTCAGCGACCTGCAGCTCAACACGAACTTCATCAAGCAGACGCAGGACAACCTCGGCGCGATTCTCGCGGCGGGCGCGGGCAAGCCGGGTACGACATCGGTGGAGGCGAAGGCGTCGTCGTCATGGCAGCCGGTGTTCAACGCGGGCCTGCAGTACAACATGACGGAGCATTTCGGGCTGATCGCGTCGGTCACGTACATCCCGCTGAAGACGACGTCGACAGTGACGATCAAGGCGGCCGACGGCACGGTGCTCTCGGAGTCGAAATCGGACCTGAAGGCCGACCCGATCATCAGCTACGTCGGGATGACGTACAAGTTCTGAGCGCAGCGACGGACGACGAATGGAAGGCCGCGACAAAATCGCAGGCAAAAAAAAGCCCGCCTAAGAGGCGGGCTGAATCCATATCAGAGGAGACATGGAGGAGACAGGTGCAACTATAGCGAAACAGTTTCCGCAATGCAACATTTCCGTAGAGAAAATAAGGATTTTCCCTCGAATGGCGCCTCTAGACCACCTTCATCGCATCTGACCCCACCCTGTTTACCCGGTCGAGCACTTCGCCCAGCGCATCGCGCAGCAGCGCGACGGGCCGCACCAGCCGGCCCGGCAGCGCGCCGTGCACGATCCATACGTTGATCCGCGTCTCCAGCCCCACCGTTTCCACCACCCTCAGCGCATCGCGATGCGCGCTGCGCGCCAGCGCGTTCGGTGCCGCGATGCCGATGCCCGCGCCGCGCGCGACGAGCGACAGCTGCAGCTCCGAGCCGAACGCCTCGACCGCGACGTCGAACGGCAGCCCGGCCGCGCCGAGCATGCGGCTCAGCGCCGAACGCATCCCGCAGCCGTCCTGGCTCAGCACCCACGGAAAACCCGACAGCGTGTCGATCGATAGCGGACCGTCCGGCAGCGGATAGTCGCGCGCGGCGACGAGCACCGTCGGCTGCGTGCCGATCAGCGTCGACGCGAACGTGTCGGGCAGCGTCGAACTGGCCGGCACCATCACGGCCGCGACGTCGAGCGTACCCCGCTCGACGCCCTGTATCAGCGCCGGCGACCAGCCTGCCGTCACGCGCAGCGTGAGGCGCGGAAATGCGTCCCGAAGCCGGTCGATCGGCTGCTCGAGCGCCAGCTCGGACAGGAACGGCGGTACGCCGATGCGCAGCTCGCCCGACGGCTCGCTGTCCGGCGCGCCCGCCGCCATCAGCTCGTCGACTGCGCCCAGCACGTTGCGCGCGAGCGCGTAGACGTCGCGCCCGGCGGCGGTCGGCTTCAGCGGCTTGCTTTGCCGCTCCAGCAGCGGCATGCCGAGCAGCGTTTCGAGGTTCTGCACGCGCCGCGTCAGGCCCGGCTGCGTCAGGTGGAGCTTCGCGGCCGCGGCGACCATCGACCCGCTGTCGACCACCGCGACGAATGCCTGGAGATCACGCGTATTCAAAACAAACTCGCATAATCATGTTAGAGATATTTCAATTGTCGCATAAACATCGGACACCTACGATGGGGACTTCTTCGACCCATTCGCCAGGCTTCCGATGAACTGCCCTGCCAACCCTTGCCACTCCGCCGCTCGCCCGCCCGTCAGCGCGTCGGCCGGCACGCCGCCCGCGCTGAGCGCGGGCATGACGCTGTTCTTCGCCGCGACGGTCGGCGTGATCGTGATGGACCTGTTCGCCGCGCAGCCGCTGACGGGCCCGATCAGCGCCGACCTGCACCTGCCGTCCGGCCTGGCCGGCCTCGTCGCGATGCTGCCGCAGCTCGGCTACGCGGCCGGGCTCGTGCTGCTCGTCCCGCTCGTCGACCTGCTCGAGAACCGCCGCCTGATCGTCACGACGCTGGCCGCGTGCGCGGCCGCGCTCGCGCTGCCGGCGTTCACACGGTCAGGCACCGTATTCCTGCTGGCGACGCTCGTGGCCGGCGCCGCGTCGAGCGTGATCCAGATGCTCGTGCCGATGGCCGCGTCGATGGCGCCCGAGGCGCAGCGCGGCCGCGCGGTCGGCAACGTGATGAGCGGGCTGATGCTGGGCATCCTGCTGTCGCGGCCGCTCGCGAGCTTGATCGCGGGCTCGGCCGGCTGGCGCGGGTTCTATGTGCTGGCCGCGCTCGCGAATGCCGCGATCGCCGTGGTGCTCGCACTGCGCCTGCCGTCGCGCACGCCGTCGATCTCGGCCGGCTACCGCACGCTGCTTGCGTCGATGGGGCGCCTGCTCGCCGACGAGCCGGTGCTGCGCCGGCATGCGCTGTCGGCCGCGCTCGCGATGGCCGCGTTCAGCGCGTTCTGGACCGCGGTCGGGCTGCGGCTCGCGCAGCCGCCGTTCGGCCTCGACCTGCACG